>JAIPAH010000103.1 GCA_021740175.1 Bacteroidales bacterium | reverse complement strand
CAAGAAGGTGAAATATTCCCGGATAAACAATGAAATTCTAATAAGTGAAATTTCAAAAAAGAACAGAAAAATATTTGAAGCATTCAAAATTGATTTGAAAGAAATACATCGTTATTAACTTTTACCGATTTTAGGTTTTAACTCCCCAGAATATCAACCATTCAATTTTTTTAGAATTTGTGTTTTTAAATGGTGTCGCTGAGGTTTGTGTAGAGTCGCCTTTCTAATTTTCCACTTGAAATATTTCACCGCAACCCCAGCTTTTTCTGATATTCCTTCCATTGAGGCAGAAAATTATAGGCCATTATTTTCTCATATTCCTCATTTATACTTATCGCTTTGTATCTGTAGGCAACAAAAAACTTACTGGGTGTTCTTTCAAAGGTTTCTTTATCTATATTAAACTCCTGCCTACCAACGCCATATCCCTCGAAAATAACGAAAGTGAAATCCCTTGTTGTACCAGGTTTCCAGACATCATCGGAAGACAAAGAAGCATCTAATGCATACGTAGCATCATCAAACCTTGCATAATCATTGTCGTCTGCTTTAAAGAAAGCACTGTTGGGATAATACTCATAAGAACCATCTTTGAAAATCGCCTTGGCATAATACCGCATATCAAAAGAAGTGATTTTGTTGTCCGTTTTATTTTGAAGCGTAAACTTAAAAATAAGCGAAGCGCCATCCCCTCTTTTTTCTCTTACGTTTTCTGAAAAAAGGGCTTCAGTGAATTCAACGACAGGGAAGTTATGATCAACCATTTCTTCTTCGGATGATTCCCGCCGGTTTTCCTGTTCGGTGTCTTGCGTTTCCTTATCCGATTTGGTGTTGTTACATGCGATTAGTACTGCCAATAAGAAAAATATCAGATTGTTTGGAATTCTTAGTGTATTCATAGCTTTTCGTTTTGTGGATGATTAATTCCTGCTCCAAAACTAAAAGCCGACCCGGTCAGGGGGTGGCAGAGGAATGGATATTTTTCAGATCAAAAAAGGCTATTTGGCCGAATGGCTACCGAATTTTTTCCCGGATTCAGTTAATTTTCCAATGAGAAATCAACAAATCATTCTCTTGTTGTATTCTTTTTCAAATCCTCACCAATTCCGGAAATATTCAAGGTTGGCAGTGTTATAGGGGCATAACCCGATAGATTAGTCAATGTCGAAATATATGCTCTTATGTATGGAAATAGCAATGCAGGAGCATTAACGTAGAAATAATTGTCCAATTCTTCTAAATTGGCTGCCTTATCAAATTCATAATTTGCTTTAGCGTCTACTTCAATATTAACGACTTCGTTCTTATCCTGTATTTTGACACTTAAATTCAATTGAAATACGGCATCATCTTCTTTAATTGTACCCCTTGGTGAGAAACCAACCGACAAATTTGTTGAGGCTGTTTCTTCTGTTCGCTCAATTAAAGAACGAAGAATTGTAAAACCTTTGAATTGAAATTTTGAATTTTCCATTGGCTTAGGCCGCTATTGCATATGATTTTGTTTCAGAATTATTAATATACTCCGCAACCCCTTCTATATCGAAATCAAAATCCTGGCAATTTATATCGATGTGTATCTTGTCATATCCATACTCTTTCTCCGGATTCTTGATTTCACTTAACGAATCTTCGGAAATAAAAACAATATTTTCATTCGGAAAACTTTCTTCAAAATAATCCCTAATAGCAATTTCCTCATTAATGTACGCCTCATTATCATTAAAAACATCTGAGGGAAGCACTTCTATAAGGTGACTATTTGTACTTTTCCGATATTCATATCTGATTTTGATAGTATCAAATTTGAAGGCTAGCTCATCTAATTTCTTATTCAAAAATTCTTTTGAATTCATAATTTATATTTTTGATTCAAATACTTTCTTATTTCTCCAGCTTTTGCAAAAGCTTTTCGACTTTTTTCAATATCTATTTCAATGTCATCGTAATCCGATTGAGTTCTGAATTGCTTTAAATCCATAATTTCATTATTCATATCCCTAGATTGTCGACTCCCATAATCATCTCTGATTTTATCCGTAACTGATTGAATAATGTATTGATGCGAATTCTGTTTAGATAATCCGATCTTAAGATCTAGCTCATCGTAATTAATCCCTAAAATTTGCTTTACAGTATACTTAAATAACTGAAAACAACTGTAGTATGAACAATGTACGCTCGCTGCAAAATATGTTTCATCAATTAACAAATTTGCTGCATGATAGTTCAACTCTGATTTTTGCTTCAATTTGGACATTATGGATTTGCAAATCTAACGTTTTGTGATTAAAAGTAATATTTTTTAACAATATTTCAAATTTTTAACTGCACCGGATTATGAAGCACCTTGTAATACTTTTTGTTTATTAACATAGTCCACAAATTTACTTTCGTAATCCTCAATTCTTTTAATAAAATCGGTGAATTCTCCCTTATCAACCCGTGGAATAGTCATACCTAACTTTTCAAATATAGCTTCTTTACCTCCATAGCTATCTTTATGCATTTTGTATGAAATTTTCATCAAGGAATTATTATCATTTCTCGAGTTGCCTTCTACCGGGTAAGCTAATATACCTCTTTTGGCTTTTAAGCGATACATGTAAGTAATTACCTGGTATAAATCTTCTCTATCGATTTCATTACCAGAAGGTATTCGCTTATATTTCGCATCAATTAAAATACTCTTTTCTTCAATATAGAAATCGGGATAGATTATTCTGTTTTGTCTGTTTGTTTCTGCAAAAAGTTTCTTGCCTTCTTCCCCTCTTATATTTTTAGGATGTTTAAAATTATGCTCTTTCAATATAGTATTCAGATATTCTTCCCACAGCCAGGCTCCATCGAATAATACACCATAAATTTTATCTTCCTCGTATCCATAACTCAATCCTTCCTTGCGTAGTATTTGCAAACATATTTTGCGTAGTGGCTCGTATGCAGTGAAATAAGGATGAGAAACCGGTTTTCGATTTCTCATCATGATATTTCTGCGCATCTTTCTTGAGTAACTTGGCGTAATGTACTTTATAGTTTTTACCGCTTTCCGTAAATCCGGATTTTCGAATAATTGATAACCAAACGGATGTGTTTTGATATACTCGATAGTATGCCTGATTAATTGGTTAATGCGATTGTCATACTCCTGTTCCCGCGTATTGTATGCTATTTTACCATGAAAAGGAATATTTTCTTTGATGTGCCTGGTTACATCAATTTGACCTTTTACTTTATCATCGTTATATCGCTTCACTTTGTACTCTTTATAAAGACCCTGGGCTAAAGCTTTATTCAAATAGTAAGGGAACAGATACATGAGAAAATCATAAATGGATTCATCTTCCGGACTTGTTGGCAGATCAAACACATTTAATGCAAACACCCTCATTAACATGTAGTGCAGGAAATAATCATTACCTGAGGGATAAAACCGGGAAGAAATGGTCAGTTCGGTATTGTTCTTTCCGATAAAGCCCATGATGTTATGGGTCGTCAATTTAAATTCTTCTCCGTCAATAGAATAAGTAAAAATAGACTGCTTCCCGATATTATCACCGTGCTCACCCAATTCAGGTGGTATGACCAAAAGGTTGGGATTTTTTTGGCACAAATCCGAGATGTTATGGTTCCCAATTTGCTGCAAATCTGCAATAGACTGCGAGTTTAGGGATTCATCAAGCTGCTCATTTTCAAAGACAAGCTCTTGAAGTCGCTTTGTTCGATTGTTATCTGTTGTTCTGAAATGCATTATTCTTCAGATTTTGGACTATCATATGCTTCTTTCAGACTTTTTAGAATATCATCTTTATTTGGTAATCCACGTAAGTATTCTTCAAGCAGTATTTTAAGATGATATTGCCAAAGTTTCTCGAATGGATAATCATCTTCTATATATGACAATAAGTTATGAAAATAAGCCGGGCCAATTTGATAATCTTTGCCTAGTGTAGAGTTATCATAGTCTGATATGGCTTTATTAAGTGCATAAATTCGTTTGTAAGCTTTCTTGTTTTCTTTATCACCTAATATTTCTTTTAATGTGTTGATTTTTGGGCTTTCAACTTTCTCCTCATTCTCTAATTGCCAGATAAAATTATCCCACATTGAAGTTCTCATATCTGGTTTTGAATCCTCTTCATTTTTCTGTAATTCAGGGGTTAAATTGATCCAGGCAAATCTTCTCCGGATAGCAAAGTCAAAATTTTCCACACTTCTATCTATATCATTCATAGTTCCAATTATATATACGTTTTCGGGGACAAAGAATAACTGATCACCTTCCACACGTAGATTCGCATATTGTGTTTTCACACTACCTTTTTCACCTCTATATCCCTGGTCAATGGAAAAGAACAATTCACCAAACACTTTTGAAATATCTGCCCGATTGATTTCATCGATGATGAAAACATAAGGTTTATTTGATGTATCCTTCCTTGCTTTATCGCAAAATTTTCTAAAAATACCATCTTTCAACTCAAATCCGATGTCATTCTGGTCTTTTTTCTTAACCGGACGTAGACCCTCTACAAAATCAGTATAGTCAAAGGAAGGATGAAACTGAACAAATTCTATATTAGGACTTACGTCTTTATCTGAGCCTGTTAATTCTTTAGCTACTTCTTTCGCAAGATAGGTTTTCCCAAATCCGGGAGCTCCGGTTAGGATAAGGTTTTTGTTTGATTTTAATAATTCTTTTATTTGGTCTTTCATAAATTCACCTTTATGATGTTGATAATAGTTATTTTCAAGCTGTTTTATCCATTTTTTTGCTATTTCTTTATTGACTTCTCTTATGGGAGAATACACAGAATTATCACTATAAAAATCATTTGATTTAGCATTAATTCCTTTTTCATTATAGAATTTCCATGAATCAACGTCAATTCTTTGCCCCCAATTCCCTTCACCATCTAAGTTCTCATAAAAAGCATTAGTTTCATAAAATTTAATAACACCTTTATATTTGTCACTTCTAAAATCACCGTGCTCCTTACTATTTATTATATTTTGCGCATTTAAAACAAAGTCTTCATTTTTACGAGATTGGATAACTTTACCAAAAGCATATATCCGCTCATCTCCTCTTAGAAAGACGTAATCACCTTCGTTAATTTTTAGTATTTTTTCCCAATTTCTTGTAACGTCATTAGTTTTTTGAATACCATATTCAAATTGCATCAAACAGCAATTATTTTCATAGGCATATTTCATAAAGCTTTTGTATGGTCCATCTGTTCCTTCTTTGTGTTTAAATGTCCAATATTTACTCATATTTTAATTATCTGATGTTTTATTCAATTCTGTTTCCTATTTTTATCAAATCTCTATTTCCCATACCTCCCCAAAGCCTCCCTATACGTCTCTTTCATCTGTTCAGTCAAATGTTCAGGTTGAATAACCTTTACGTTATTTCCCAAAGAAAGCAGTTCCATATAGAAATCATGGGTGACATAGAGCTTGAGTTTTATCCGTAATTCTTTTTCATCGTCCTTAATAATTTCCTGGCTGTGATGCAGTGGCAGCGATTTGATGTACTCGCCCTGGAACGGGTTAAAAGAAAGCTCTACAATTTCAGGCTGTTGGTCGTCGGGACTGATAACGCCGAAGCAGTAGCGATAGAATTCGTTGACGTCAAAGTCTTTTGGGCGAGTAAAGCGTACCTGAGTAATATCCAGGCTGCTCAGGCGGTCCAGGCCAAAGGCTTTGATGCGATTGTCCTTGGTGTCTTTACCCAAAACATACCAGCGGTTGCGGAATTCCTTCAGCGCATAAGGCTCCAGGGTCCTGAGGGTAGCTTTTTCACCGGTGAACTTTTCGTAGATGAATCGTACCTGGTACCGGTTTTTAATGGCATGAAGCAGGCCATAAAGGTTTTCAGTGCCCTGCGGACGGCGCTTTTCGAAATGGATGTGCTCCGATACCCGGTCGGCAATGTTCAGGGCATTCAGCGTATCAAACGCTTCAAAGATTTTGGCGCTCACTCCCGACGATTCATCCATTTCGATGTAGTAGACCTGCCGCCGGAAGTCGTATTCGATATCGATGTTGTATATGGCCGCAATATCCTTACGGTCGCGCTGAAAGGTGCGTTTGGAAATGTTGAAGTCGTAGCCTTGTATTTCAGACTCCATGGCCAAATGGTCGGCGATTTCCCCGAAAGTAGCCGGTTGGCGGCGCAGCTTCGAGATAATCAGGTTGTAGCGGGCAATAGCTTCTCGTTTCGACATGGCTTTAGTTTTTGTTAAACCCGATTTTTTCCCTGCCGGTATCGTTCAGCGTTTCTTCACGACAGAATTCCATAACGGAATCGTTACACCGGGTGTTGTGGATGATTTCATACATTAAGCATTTGCTTGCGATATTATCGATCTGACCGCCTGAGAAATCAAACTGTTTTGCCAGCTTTTCACACTCCGGGAAAGTTAAGAGTGGTAGTTTAGCTTTCCATATCTTCGCCCTGACAGGCAAACCAGGTTTTTGTAATTCCACTTTAAAAAGAAATCTTCTTTCGAAGGCCCTGTCAAAATTACGAATTAAATTGGAAGTAGCCAACAAAATACCCTCGAAATTCTCCAGCTCCTCCAGCAAAATATTTTGCATGAGATTTTCGGTTTGGGCTGTATTACTATCCGATACTTCCTTTCGTCGCGATATAATTCCGTCAGCTTCGTTCAACAATAAAATGGGCAATCGTTCGCTGGTGAGGAGATATCGGCGATATTTTGAGAATATATTCCGTATGTTTTTCTCACTCTCGCCAAACCACTTGGAGCGAAAGCTTGATAGATCCACTTTTATAATTTCCCTTTGCGTGGTTTTGGCAATCTGGTAAACGGTTTCGGTTTTGCCTGTGCCCGGCTCCCCGTGTAGTAAAACGGTAAATCCTTTAGGCAGCTCCTTTTCTTTCAGTTTAACCTGTACCTCATTTAAACGGTCTTCATCAAGCAAATTTTGAATCAGATCAATACGTTCCTGTTCCTTTTGATTGTAAAACATCTTTTTTTGAGCCAGTCTTTCAGGTTTGATAGCCTCCTTTTGTTGATTATAGCTCAGCGTGGTCAGCCCCTCCTTTTGCAGCATGGTGGAGGCATATTCGGTCAGTTTAAGCGAGGTATCTTTCAGAAAGGAGGCTTCCTCAATTTCGACCAGGTTTTGTTTTACTAAATCATGATCCCCATTGATGAGGCTTTGCATTTCTTTGATCCGGTCAGCCGGTTCTTCGAACATCCCATCAAGGGCTGTTTCCATATCCACGCTTTCCCTACCTGACAGGGTTTTCCATATCAAATAAAGGAAAAGAAAGTTGTGCTCTATAGAGAGATGAAAACTACTCACGCGCCGGATGAGCTTGAAATGACTGTTTGCTTCCAATAGTCCGCGGGTATGACTAAAAAGTTGCATGGTATTAATCTCTTGCTCCATTCTTTTTACTCCCAATTCATATATTCGCTCAAGGACATCAATAACGCTATCAATTTGGGGTTTTAGGTGAGGCAGTGATTGATTATTCAAAATGGCATAAACGATCTTATCATTGACAGATAACAGATGACTATTGGGCGTTCCCATTTTCTTAAGCCTTGAATTTACTTTTTTAATATAATTCTTCTCAACAAGGGATTCTATTTCATGCGAAAACTCAAGCAGGCGCATGGGATTGCAGGAAAAGAAATCCGTCAAATCTTCCAGGTTGGCTCGGTCTCCATTGTAATTCAGCGCAAAAATATTCGCAAAAAAGAAAGCCTGGACAGGGCTTACCTGGAGATATTCTGCAATAATATCCTCATTGGGTTTCATTTCCTCCAAGCATCCATCCGTTAACCCGCATCCTTTTGATTGCTCATAAATCTGACCGATGGCATTGAGCAGTTTTGATTTGATATTTAGCTCCATATTCATTGGATTTTTTACAAAAGTAGGGAGAGGGTAGGACATAAGACGTCCGAAGCCAATCGCTATTCAATAAATTGAAGGTCATTGGAGGTCTTTCCGGCATATTCATTAGGATTCCAGGCGCCCCCAACATTCGTCGTAATACAGATCGACGTCCTCGATTTGGTAAGGCAAGTTGTTTTACAACCCATGAGCCCGGTCAAAAATAGATTTTCAGGTTGCCTGATTATAATTAACTAAAGTTTCGCACTTAAAATTATGAATAGTAAACTATTGAATTTCAATAAGTTTTCATCAAATAATTTAAAACTTTGTGTGTCTTTGTGTCTTCGTGCCTTCGTGGCTGTGCTTCCAGAAGGTCAGTAAGACACCAGGGCACCAGGATTCACTAAGGAAGCCGTTAACACAATTGGAAAGATTAGAGTGCAAAAAGAAAAAAATATCGTTGAAGGAACTTGACAGGTAGAAATGAGCTCAGTCTAAAAAGCCTTATAACCCCTAAATCCCATAAAGGGGACTTTTCAAACAACTGATTTTTAGCAGTTAGGGGTGAAATGATAAAAATCAGCAGTTTGAAGACTTTTTAGACCAGGCTCATAAATATAATTTAAGACAAACAGATATTCAGCAACTTCCCTTTAGGGCCTGTCCCGGTTATTCTACCGGGAAGATTTAAAGGGAAAAGTTGCTGAATATTCTCCGGGGCAGTTTTTGGACGGCCCCACAGGACAAATTATTTAGGAGCATTAACTTGTGCATCACTGACCCAAACGCGTACCGGGACAGAAACATCTTCAGCCAACGGTGCCCACAGTTTTATCGTGTAGGTGCCCGCTTCCAGCCAGTAGGCATCCTGGTCAGAACCGGAGGGCATGGTCTTTCGCTCGACATTTGCTTTGGGCACACTGTACTCTATCGTTTGGGAGAGCCCTTCTGCATCATAGGCAAAGTTCACGGCAAACCATTGATGCTCCTCCCCGGGAGCCGGGTCATCCTGCTCACTCTCCACAGTAAAGTTAACAACTGTGGCGGTGTTACCCACTCCATCGACCGTTTGGGCGGAAGTGCTCGTGGAATTAACGGTGATTTCCGGTGTGTCGTCTCCTATAGACTCCACCCCTGTGAAATCTCTTCCATTACTCACATTGGGGTCCTCCTCGGAGGTCGCTGTAATCCTGAATGAACCCTCTCCATGGACATATAACCATCCATCGTTGTGGGCATCCGGCTCTACTTCAACGGATGCCACTGCCTCATTGCTACTTTCCCACTCAACGCGGGTATTGGTTGGTTCGGGTTCGCCAGGGTTTGTCCCCCAATCAATCTCCAGGGCATAGCGTCGCCCCATCAGCATTTGGTCCTCATCTTGAGTCACATCCTCCAGGTTAACCGTCAAATAGTCTCCCACATCCACTTTCTCGTCGCTAACCGTAACAGTGAGGTCATCTTCCGTTCGAAGCGTTGTCCCCCCAACTGTAATCTCACCATACAGCGTATACTCGCCGGGTTCCATATAAATAACGTCTTTGACAATACTAAAGTACCCTTCTACATCGGCATCCACTAAGACTTCCTCGTTTCCGGTGTCATTATGGGTACGGTGTACTTTAACCGTAGCCGGTTTTTTCACTTCGCCTTTAAACCTTAGCAGCACATCCCCGGTCTTATCGACACTAGCCTCGGTGTGGGTATTAAAGTTGAGTAAAGTAAACATGGACACTTCGGCATTAGGCTTAGCCTCATCATCATCATCACTACAACCTGTAGTAAAAAATAAAACCGCTCCCATTAAAAGCCATGGGACTAGAAAAAGCTTCCTTTTCGTTTTCATAAACATCTGTATTTTAAATTTCAGTTAATAAAAAATTTACTGTTCTAATTACTTGTTGCATAAACTTCATTTTCTGAAAAGAAAAGCGGGATTATTTAATTAGAGAAATAATTGTTATTATTGAAGTCCCTAAGGCTTATGGCTGATTGATTTTATTTACAAAAACATACGTTTATTAAAGATTAATATTCAATATTCTAAAAGTAATGCGAAAGTGTATTTTGAATACCAACTTTGTGTTTATATCGAAGAGACGGATGCGGGTTACAGACTCTTTTAAAACCCTATCAACCTTTAATTACCCCAGCGCTCAATCTCCTTTGCCCAATCCCCCCGAAAACTCTACATTTGTACATCATTAATTAAATTAGAAAAATATGCGCGAAGAAATAGCAAAGCTCAAACCGCAAAGAGTGTGGCACTACTTCCTGGAAATTACTAAGGTACCACGCCCGTCGAAAAACGAAGAGCGAATCCTTCAATACCTCATCGATTTTGCCAAAGAGCACAACCTGGAATATGAACAGGATGATACGGGAAACCTGGTTATCCGTAAGCCGGCATCGCAGGGCAACCAGAGTAACCGCATCGTTACACTGCAGAGCCACGTGGACATGGTGTGTGAAAAAAATGAAGATGTGGATTTTGATTTTGATAATGATGCTATCGAGCCTGTGCTGGAAGACAGCTGGGTAAAAGCCAACGGCACGACGCTTGGGGCTGATGACGGTATCGGAATGGCTACCGAACTGGCCATTCTGGAAGCAGACGATATCGACCATCCTGCGCTGGAGTGCCTGTTTACCGTGGATGAGGAAACCGGACTCACCGGCGCGTTTGCCCTTGATAAGTCCTTCCTGAAAGGCGACATCCTGCTGAATCTCGACTCGGAAGATGACGGCCAGCTTTTCATCGGATGCGCCGGCGGCGTGGATACCAGCGTGGAACTCCCCTACCAAAAGGAATTTGCCCCGGCCAACCATGCCGCCTATCGATTGAAAGTGCATGGCCTGCGGGGTGGTCACAGCGGTGACGACATCCACAAAGGATTCGGCAATGCTAACAAACTGCTCAGCCGCCTGATGTGGAATGCAGCTAATGACTTTGGGTTAAGATTTTCGAGCTTTGATGCAGGCTCCGCCCACAATGCCATCGCCCGCGAAGGGGCAGCCATCATCTCCATCCCACAGGATAAAACCGGTGAGTTTGAAACCTACGTCAAAGAAATGGAACAAACCTCCCAAAACGAGTTGCACGTCACTGATCCTAAGGTAAAAGTAAGTCTTGAAAAGGTTGAGATGCCGGAACATGTGGTGGATAAAACAGCACAGGACAATCTTCTGAACTCGGTTTACGGCTG
This sequence comes from Bacteroidales bacterium, assembly GCA_021740175.1. Taxonomy (GTDB): domain Bacteria; phylum Bacteroidota; class Bacteroidia; order Bacteroidales; family JAIPAH01; genus JAIPAH01. The sequence continues at coordinate 447 of JAIPAH010000103.1, read as the reverse complement.
CCCGCACGGGGTGATGGCCTGGTCGCAGGATATCGAAAATTTCGTGGAAACTTCCACCAACCTGGCCGTGGTCTCCACAAAAGAAGACCATTTCTTCATCCTCAACAGCCACCGCAGCTCGGTAGAATCGGCCAAAGAAGACACGAAAAACCGTGTAGCTTCGGTTTTCCGCCTGGCAGGCGCTAAAGTGTCTCACGGCGACGGCTACCCGGGATGGACACCCAACCCGGAATCGGAGATTGTCAATCTCACGGAACAAACCTACACCGACCTCTTTAAGGAGAAGCCTCAAGTCCTGGCTATCCATGCCGGACTGGAATGTGGCCTCATAGGCGAGAAATACCCGGGTATGGATATGATTTCGATAGGGCCGGAAATTGCCGGAGCCCATTCGCCGGATGAAGCCATAGAAGTGAAATCGGTGGAAAAATTCTGGGATTTGACCGT
>JAIPAH010000007.1 GCA_021740175.1 Bacteroidales bacterium | reverse complement strand
AGATTTACTATCATCACAGTTTTGCTGAATATGAATTTAAACATACGGGAGTTGGCTACACTGAAAAATTATACGAATACAAAATCAAACCCCAATTCATTGGCGTAAGCCTGGGAATTGAGTTATAACTTAAAGGGGATTTATATATAGGACACTTTCTCTCCAAATGCCAGGCCGCATTTATGCTATGTACCAAACGGCAAAAAGGAATAAATTTTAAATTTATTTAATAATGGCTTGGTATTGGCAGTCTAAAAACTGCTCGGCTTTATCGTTATGTCACAAATAAAAATTTTTATAATTTTAAAAATCCCATTGATGATACGATATAATAGTTAGGATATCGTTCCAGAATAGAACGATAAACAAACCAAATAATAGGATAATAAACGGAAGATTACGGATGTAGAGGCGTTACCACCCATAATGGAGAAAAGAGAAACCTAAAAGTCCTGAGTTAAATTATTATCTTTGAAAGTATTAGAAACAAAAAACCCGGCTTCATCGCCAGCATAAGGACTGGGAGAGGAATTACCGGGACAACATCACAAAGATACAAAAAAATATGGAACGAAAAGCAATCGAACAAATATTTTCACACGATAGATTGGCTCCATATCTTCGAAGGCATGATAACATTGGTTAGAGAAAGGACTTTTAGCCTGGAGTGAAGATTTAATCAGAATCGACGATGTCATTGAACGAAAAAGAAAAGTGATTGAATAACTACGGGTGGAAACAGCGTGTAAATTTCATGCCACGGTTTAGTACTTTTCCAAACAGATATTTTGATTATCTTGTGGGGTATAGGTTTATTAACGTGAAGGTGGAAGCGTGGCACGAAACTTACACGCCACCGTTACCCAAGCCAGGATGCAACCTACAAAGATTTATTTGTATCTTAGTTGAAACATTAAAATGAAACAATTATTAGAAGTATTATGATTATTCCAATCTTGGGGCTGATTTCTTGACGGCGGACAGGAATGCAACACGTCTCAACGATTCATTCAGCCGAAACAAAATAACCAACGCAACAATCACAAAACCTAATATAATATGAAAAAACTAAATGAAATTCTGTTACTGGCCTTGCTGATAACGATTAGTTCATGCAATCCGAGCATTTCGACCGATTTAAGCAAAGAATATTCTGCATTGGATTACAGCCGCGAAGTAGTTGTTATTAAGCCGGACAAAAAAAATCCGGATAACGCAGAAGTGCTTGGACAAGTAGAGGTAGGAGATACAGGATTTTCTACCAAATGCAGTTACGACATCGTTATCGATAAAGCTAAACTTGAAGCAAGAAAAGCCGGAGGAAATGCCATTAAAATCACCCGGCATAAACCCCCTGATTTTTGGAGTGATTGCCACCGAATTACTGCCGATATTTTAAAAATTGAAAAAACAGATGATTCAATCTAAAAAGCTTTAATAATGAAAAAATATTTGTTTTTACTTTTGCTGTTCTCATTCGCGAACGTACATGTTTTTTCACAAGACTTAATCGTCACGAATGAGGAAGATTCTATAAACTGCCGAATAACAGAGGTGAAAGAAAATTATATCTATTTTACATTTAAATCAAATGACGAGTTCCGCAGCACATTAATTCCCATTTCAGATACAAAACATCATCAAAAAGATTATTTTAAAGAAAGTGAAGTTCCGAAAGAAAAACTCATTGGTTATAAGGACTACGAACGTTTTATAATCGGAGCAAGCGGGGGCTATAGCTATCGTATTGGCAAAATTAAAGAAAGTCTTGATCCGGAAGCCAAGGATTATTTGGAGGAATTAAAATCCGGATATCATTTCGGCGGCGATTTCTACTATTTCTTCACAGAAGAATGGGGAATTGGATTTGAATATTATCTGTATAAAGCATCAAATAGTACTACGGGACAATATGGCGGGAAAATAAGTGATGATATAACGATTTCGTTTATTGGGCCAACGGTTTCGCAAAGAATATTTAACCATGACAAAAGCAATGCCTTTAGAATGAACCTTGCGTTAGGTTATATGGATTTCAAAAATAAAATCGTCCGTGATGAAAATTACACATTGACAGGTAATACGTCTGTTGTCAGTTTGGGTGTTGGCTATGATATTGGCTTAAGCGAAAACCTGGCTTTGGGTTTTAAAGTGGAGTTTTTTCAAGGAGGTTTATTTGAAATGGTCAAGGATGACGGACAAACAAAAGAGACTATAGACCCGGAAAAAGGTGAAAGTTTACATCGCCTTGATTTTTCAGTTGGCTTAAGATTTCGAAAATAAGCGTGTGGCCAGTAACAGGAGATGAGATCGCTATCCACGGTTTCCCAACAGTGCATAATGCTTAATTTTATATGCAATTTTACCAAAGACCGGAACCTAAATTATAAAATGATAATAACATAAAACGATTTTAAAATGAAAAAATATTTATTGATACTGGTGCTTACTATCCTGACTTCAAATTTGTATGCAGGGATTACAGATTCTTTATCAATCGGATTTGGAGGCGGCTATAATAGTTATAATACCTTTCATGGCGAGCTTCATCTTAAATCTGAGCTAAAAATGTTTAACTGCAATGGTGAGATAAAGATTGGAATGAATAATCGCTCTTATCAACTGACTTTTGATAATGTATCAGACCTTGACGCTTCCTCAATCGGATTTTTTGGCGATATAGCCATTTATCCTTTTGATAAAGGATTGTTCACAGGGATTCGTTGGGAGTTGATGAACTTTAATTGGCTCTCGGATGATTCTAAGACAAAAATAGAAAATGAAAGGGATTACTCCCCGGTTTCATTATACACAGGAACTTGTATGTTTTTTCACCTGGGATATAAATTTGAAGTTTCAGATAATTTTGGGTTAAAACTATATGGCCAACCCGGACTTCAACAATTTAAAATATCAAACTGGGCTGCTTCATCAGGGAATAATGTTCAGCAAAATTCATCAGATGACCTTATAATTGAAGACCACTATGAATTCATTTACAATATAAACTTAAGCATTGAGATAAGAATAAATTAAAAACTACATAACATTCAAGCACTAATGAAGTACGTACCCCGCCTTTTTTAAATCCGGCGGGTAAAAAGGAAGGACTTCATTATTCTTGGTGTTCCTCCTGAGGCGGACAGGTGAACTCAGCCTCCGGGCCCCCGGCGTTTGCCTTCTATGGATTTTCAATAAGCGCATGATATGTTATTGTGTAGCTTTCGCTGAAACGGGTGGGTCATTCAACCTGCCGGTATTTTTTGTACGTTTACTCATAACATTAATTTTTTATTCGTTATGAGCTTATACTTCCGGTGGCTTGAGAAGTTTCTTTAGCTATCGGAGGTTGAGTTCAACAATAATATAATAATACAAAGCGATTAAATGGAACACAGATTTTATATAAAAACTAAAAAAGAACAATTTCTAACCCAAATTTGGATTGCTTTTTCAGCAATTGTAGTGATCCTTTCTTTTTTCTTGATTTCCTGGTACACTGAAATTTATCTAATTGGTATTTTCTTCTTCTCGCTAGTGCTATCCATAATTGCACCATTCTTTGATGTGCCTTCTCTAAAAAAAAGCGGAAAACTGACGTATCACTCTTTACTCTTCCTCTCTGAAAAACCAAAAAATGGAGTGATAAAAATACACGGCGGAACCTTGTTCGATTATGTTTTTGTAATAGATAAAAAGATGAATGGAAAACAGAGAACGAGTTTTATTATTCAGCAATATTTACAAGGACTTTTGAACCTGATAGAAGAAAATGAAAACAATAAAGCTGATAACCTTGTAGTTCGTGGGACCAGTTACATTATTAACGATAGAACAGCTCAGCGCATTGGATTTAAGGTTGTTAAAACCGATTACATTCAAAAATTGATTTTGACATACAATTATTTCAATATTCTGTTCACATATTCAATTGCAAAAGGCAAATTATCATTTCCGAAACTGAACGATACAAAAACATTTGAGACAAAACTAAGTGACCTTGTCAAGCGAAAAGAATATATAAGGAACTTGAATGAAAAATTTAAAAGTACTCTTGCCAACATTTAAGCAGTAATGAAGCCCCGCCATGGTGGGACTTCATGATGGTTACTATTTCACCAGGGGGTGGGCACGTGCACGAAGCCCCCTTCCCCCCAAAGTTAACCTCTTATGCGATTTCAATAAAAGCAGAGTATTTTTTCAACATGCGTTATAGGATTAGAGTGCCGGATTTATACTTCCGGTGGTTGAGAAATTACTTTAGCTTCAGCATCAGGCTGATGAGTGCAAAATAGAATATGCACTGTGGCAGGTCTTGGAACCAATTTGCAAACCGATTATTTATTTATTATCTTTATGACCGGTAATTATAAAATGGCATGTAAACTTCAAATAAAATGAAACCCATCAAACTTATTATTTTAATCGCAGGATTTTTAGGTTATTTGACCGGTTATGGGCAAGGTGATACCATTCTTAAAAAAGAACATGTAAACATGGCTACCTTAATTGTCGATTACGATACATATACGTATGACGGGGGCAATATATCCTATTATTCATGTTCAGATTGTCCCGGGGACAGTATCCCCTTTTCCATTGATTTTTATCCGCCCGGTGATTTCGGGGGAATCACATTTAAGTTACATTCCACGTCAGATACCGTATTTGACGCAGGTATAATCTGGATGGGAACAGGGGAAATAGCGCAGCCAAAAGATTTTGATACAACATACCCGTTTGATTATACCGGTTCAAATACCGGAAAACCTGATGACATGAGATACATTCATGTTGACGGTACGAGGATGAATGATTCCAGTCTCAAAAAAAAGGCCGATTCAGCCTGGAACGTAATTGATTCATTGGCAATAACCAACATCTTCGGCGATAAGGATTTTGAAGCTGCTATTTATCTATATCCACCCAGCGTTGGATTGTTTGACCCAAGCGCTGCTAAATGGATCGTCTTTTTATATTACAATGACAGAACGAATGCTATAGACCATATTGCTAATCATAAGGGTAATATATATCTGTATCCGAATCCAACCGAAGGTGACTTAACGGTTAAAACAGATTTCAACTCCACAAATTCCAAACATTACAAAATTTTCGATCCGTCGGGGAAGATACGTGATAAAGGGCAATTTGAAGGGAATACCTATCAGCTTGATTTGTCTTCATTTGCTGCCGGTCTGTATTATATGACCCTGATTGATGATAAGGGTAATGCTATTAAATCCGAAAAAATAATCATCCATGAATAATTTTATGAAAAAAGAAAAAATTGTTTACTTAACGTTACTTAGCATTGCTCTGATAGCAGTAAGTTGTGAAAAGAACACGAAAGAAGAAAGACCGGATTTTCCTTTAGAGCAACCTTACCAGGTAGATGAAGAAGATTATGAATTATATTCATTGGTAATCAATGAGAAGTATTCTTCCGAAAAGATTGTAATAGCTCAAAACTCCACCGCACATGTGGCTTTGAATTACCGGAATAGTTTTTATGAAGAGATTAAAGAGAATAATCCGAATTTTGATACAACGCTGGTAGAAAGCCTGAACGCTTTAAATGATACATCAATTTTATTCGGGGAAAACTTCATTAGTGATAGTAAACAAATCATTGTCATTTCATCCGAAGAGCTTTCCTATATATTTAACGGTCAAGATGCAAATAGTGGTTGGGATGCATTTTATCAAGCATATGAAAACTCAAATGGAATAATAAGATTTACCCGAATTGCTTATAATGAAGATAAGACTCAAGCAATACTTGAAATGGGACATTCGTTTGCTAGCTTAGGAGCTTCCGGTAAGATAGTATATTTTGAAAAACAAAATGGCAACTGGACAATTGCAAATACTATTCCGACATGGATATCATAAAGCGCCACCAAAATACGCCTTATGAAGCCGGGGTTTAAGATAAACAAATCAGAGCATTGTATCTTTACGCCAGCCTATAACATGGGTATAGACCGCTTCTTTTGGTTTACCAATGGTTTCATAGCAGCAACCGTTGGGGTGCTTTCACGAACCCTGATTCGAATATGTGCTAATAAAAAAACCGACCTATGAAAAACTCGATAATTTTAATTTTGATATTTATAATGCTCGGGCAAGTTAAATTAAATGGCCAGGAAAAGGAAATCTCTTTAAAAATGGGATACCCGATAAATCTGACTGACCATTGGCTCATTCGTGATTGGGAAAATCCAATAAACCTTGGATTAAAATATTATCATGACAAAAAATTATTATCAATAGGGGGTGGTATGAATTATTCTAAATATGATATTTCATGGTCCGGATATCACTACTCTGATAAAAATACCGTCTCGGAATTAAGTCCATTCCTGTTTCTTGGATTAAACTTTCAAAAGGAGAAGGTGGCTTTTAAACCCGGTGTTCAAATCGGATATTCATTTTTACTAAACAATATAGAATCATATCAAGGAAAAGATGGAGCACTTTATATGGCTCCTGCCGTGGATGTCAATATTGATATCTTTAACAGATTTCTTCTGGGATTAAATGTTAGCTATAATATGACTTTCACCACCTTAAATTTCAAAAGAAAAGATGATATAGTAATTCCAGCTAATGTAATACCATACAAAGATAAAACAATCAAATCATTAACATTTGGATTGAACTTTATTTATGAATTTTAAAAATGCTTAATTTCGAAAGAGCAATGAGAACATTTAAAGAAAATGAAAAAAATAAGGACTTTGGCGCGGTAAAAATGATGCGTGATATACGTAATAACAGGCATGAGGAGTATGAAAAGCATTCTCAGTTAAGAGAGGGACGGTTGGCTGCCATTAGAAAAAATATAGGAACAAAATTAAAGACAAAAAAACCAGCAGCCACTAACATTTAAGCCCTAATGAAGGCCTGCCAAACCGGGGCTTCATTATCCTCAGCAGTTACATGGCATACAGTACGAATCAACCTTAAAAAATAAAATAACATGGATTACGAAGAATTACAGAGACAAATCAGCCAGGTGATGCATGAACAGAACAACCGAAGTGTTCCGGAATTTGAAGGATATTCTCCGGCTGAGATGTATCAGGTTTTGAATTTTACTTTTGGGCCGGAAAGCCCCATACAATTGCAAAAGCTCTCCGATTCGGATTATAAAAAGATACCGATACTGAACCAGATCAAGTACTTAGCCGATATAATAGCTGAAAAAGGTGAACTGAAACTTACTGCAAAGGGTTACCTACCGACTAAAATTGTGGCAGATATCTATTCGCAACGTTTTTTAACGGATGACCTTATTGAATCCGGGATTGCAAAATTATACAAGGAGAGTGATTCTATGTCGATTAATTTGACCCGGATTCTGACTGAAATCTCAGGCCTGGCTAAAAAACGGAAAGGCATATTAAGCCTGACCAAGGCCGGTGAAAAAACCATATCCGATAACCATAAATTGTTGAAGCTGATTTTAAATACGTTTGCAACAAAATTCAATTGGGCTTACTACGACGGGTATGGAGAGAATCAAATCGGGCAACTCGGCTCCGGGTTCTCATTAATCCTGCTAAGTATTTATGGCAATAAGAAACGCTTAGATACCTTTTATGCCGATAAATACTTCAAAGCATTTCCTGCTTTATTTGAAGGCGAATCACCTACACGATTTATGACCAAAAAGGAACATTTGGGTAACTGCTATTCAATACGGACTTTCGACAGGTTTTTGGACTATTTCGGTCTGATAAATATTGAAATGTCAAGTAAATCGTGGGATGCTGATAAATATATATCAAAGACCGATTTATTTGACAAGTTCATCAAATGTACGCCACCGAAAAACAAATAGGTAATCCGGGTATGTGAATATGGTTTGAAACAATTATATAAAACAAATCGGATACGCTCATGAACTTCAAACCTCAATCCTATTTTTTATGGTTATTACTGTTTTCAGTGATATTTTCATGTACACCACAGCGATATGGGACAACTGAGTTGGATGTAGACGGGGAATATATTCATCAACCCACTAATACGGTTTTCCCACCCCAAATCGATAGTTTTGTGAGAAAATCTGTCATTTCTTTTGAGAAAGACCATAGCTATGTCGGGGTAACTTATAAGGACAAAGACTCTGAAACAAAAGTGTCGCTTTACATTTATCCTGCCGGCAAAGGAGTGGAAGGTCGATTAAGAACGGAATATTCTAAAGCTTTACACGTTGTTGATACGATTATGGATAAGGAGGTTAATGTTGATCAATACGCAATCAAACATGAAGGAGAAAAATACATTTGTAACGGCCTAAAAGCTATTATAAACCCAGACCATTTCTTAGACTACCGGATGACTTTATACGAGTGTGGAACGTGGTTTTTTAAAGTAAGTTTATCATCTGCATGGTTAAGCGCCACCCAGGTGAGTAACATAGAAAAATCATTCATCCATAGGTTTGGCCCGTCCGGATTAACCGAACTCAATCCACTGGATTCAACAGCGAATATATACTACAAAAAAGCCGCATTTAAGGATTCTACCTTATTAGGATCAGCAATGGGCAGTGCGTACAAAAAAGTTGAATGGGCAATAAAAAATGTTGATAAAAAAGAACGTGCTTCAGGGTTTCCCGATCTTTATCTTGAAATGCACATCGAAGCTTTAAAAGCATTTATTAATTTCGATAAAACATAATGGCTCATTTTTCATCAGATGCCAAAAAGCGACAAACAAGGAACACGGAACAACGAACAACGAACAACGAACAAGCAACAATCACCTCTTCTTTCGGTATTTTAAGTAGGGCACGATGTCTTCATTCTTAATCCCCGCAGTTCCGTCGTATTCAATCGTTACAACCGGCACACCGGTTACCTCTTCGATCTTTGAGGTCATCGCCTCGGTTACCAGGGAGGGACAGCAATAGGCCGGATTGGTCTGGATGAACAGGTCCAGGTCAGGATACTGTTTGGTCAGCTTATGGATTTTCAGAATATTCTCCAGCGATTCCCCCCTGTGAAAGATACTTAACCCGAATTTATTCAGCCACTCATCGGTTTCTTTTGATGATATCCCGGTTTCATGACCATTAAACGGCTGGAAGTACTTGCGGTATTTTTCTTCTACCAATGGGATCAAAGATGATAAAAACTTGTGCCTGGCATATTCCCAATATCGCCCTTCCTTAAAAAGTCTCTTCATATAAGGATTAATAAAAGCCTTAATGTATTCGTTGTACGGTGTTGTAATGACTTCCCCGCCGTGTTCTTCCACCGTTTTAATCAGATGCTGGTTCATAAGGTCATTATCCCTTACAAACAAGTCACCGAATATGGCTACCCTTGGGCGTTCATGCTTTTCGGTCTCAATGGCCTGAAAATCGCTGACAATTTGCTCCAGCGCCTGCTCCTTCGATTTACCATACCGGAAGGTATCATACAAAAGGGCCAGCGCTTTATCTATGACCTTGTCGGTTTCTCCCTTATGTTTTTCATAAGGACGGATACTGCATCCGATCTTTCGGACAAATCCGCCAAACATAAAAGCAAGGTATGAATTGATGGCCGTGGGCAATGAAATATCATAGAAAATGACCTCCCCCAAATAAACCTGGGCCTGCTCCATTCCTTCTCCATAATTGTCCAACAACGTTCTTGTGTAGTAAGGGAACATGCTGAGATTGCATGAAAGCGGTGATTTAACCAGCCATAGTGCTGTTTCGGCAGGGTCTAGCTGGTTTGACCGCATGTAATCAATGGCATTCTGGACAATAATATTCAAAGGCAGGCATTGGCCCGTATTCATGCTCAAACTGCGTTGTATGGAATTATTCGTGCTGCTGACCAGCCGGGCATTGATACCGCTGTTCAGCATCACGGCTTCCAGCAACGGACACACCGTATCGTCCCATGAAGGTAACAATAAGGTCTTGTCCTTTAATTTATCTGCTCCGGAAAAGATGGAATGAAACAGATTGTTGGCCTGCATTTTATTCTGCTGAATACTATTCCTGAGCTCCTTAAAATCGAAAGATGGCGACTTGAGAGTGCTTGAAGCTTCACGAACAAGCGATTTGATGTGCTCCTGCCATGATGGGCCGGAGGTCTGGTCGCCGCTCTTAATAGGTGCTTCGTTTTTTGTTTTGGATTTTTGCCTTTTATGATGATTTCGGAAGGCCCTGATCGCTGATTCAATGCGGGTTTCGTAACCCACCATGGAATCATGCTCATCGAGCTGCAGGATAAGATAGGGTTTTTCGTAGGCATCGAGGATTTCTTTGAAATATTCGATAACAAAAGAATCCGGCGTGCATTTGAAGGAGGTCACCAGCACCGGGTAGCAGTTTTCGGTTCTTGCCGCTTTTTCAGCCGCATGGAGAATCTTGGAGGCAAACCTCCATTTTACCGTTTTGATCAATTCGTCCGCTACTGATATTTCATCATGGTTATCAGAAATCATATCCATAAAGAATGTCTTTACGCCTAATTTCTCGATGGCCTCGGGGATATTGCTGTTCATCACCGGTGATAAAACCGTATAAGGGCGACCCAGTAACATCACATGGATGTCGTCCATCCCTTCTGTCTCTTTCCGATAAAGGCCCCGCCATTTTTCCTTAACCGATTGGACCTCTTCTTTGGCTTTTTTATAGGCCCGGCTCACCTCAATAAATTCCAGCTCGTTTAATCCGATAGACTTTAAAACCCTGAACAATTCGATACGCATAGAAAGCTCCCCATGCGTGGTTTTCAATACGGGGGTCAGGAGCTTATTTTTAAAATCAAATTGATCCTGTACCGCGATAATCGATGAGCTGAATTGCGTATAGTAACAATATTGGTCCTTCATTTTAATATCCCCCGGCTCTTGCATGTAAACGGGCAGAAAAATGTAATCCGCTTTGTCTTTCAGATAATCCACATGCCCGTGCATGGCAGCTATCGGAGCACAAAACTCTGCCCCGCACATTTTCTTACCGTCTTTCACAGGGGTATTATATTTTTCGCTTGTTATCGTTTTTATGGAAAACGAATCAAAAAATTTCCGCCAGAACAGCAATTCTTCATAGAGATGCAAGCCGGCCGGGATGCCAATGGTCAATCTTTTGTTTTCAGATTCCGGTTTAAAGCGGAATAACTTTTTTGTTTCAGGGATCAGCTCAAATCCGGCAGATTTGTTGCTCACATACTTGTCGGTATGGTAATCCCTTCCGCACAAAAACCCGTAGGCTTCTATTTGCCCGTCGATTTCGGCAACTTTAAGTTTGCAGTGGTTGGTACATAATTCACAGACTTCAGTTCGAACCGGGATGGATTTCCTGTAAAGGTCGATTCCCCTGAATTTCGTATGCTCAACCGGCTGATCGCAGACTTCGAGGGCCACGCCCAGAGCGCCGGTCAGGTGGCAATAGCGGGAAACCATGATGGGCTTTTGTAGTTTTTGCTCAAAGGCAGCCACCAGGGCTTTGTTTTTCGCCGTAGCCCCCTGGAAAAATATCTTATCCCCGATGTATCCCTGGACCGCCACTTTGGTCAGATAATTCTCGCGGGTGGAGTGTAAAACCGCTCCCAGGATTTCATCAGCCGAGTAGCCTGCCATAAGATAATAATTCAGGTCGCGCTCCATAAATACGGTACAGCGGTCACTAGCCATTGGTGACCAGACATGTTTAACCCGTTCGGCATATTCATCCAGCGGACATTTTAGCTTCTTGGCTTGTTCTTCAATAAAGCTTCCTGTTCCGGCAGCGCAAATATTATTCATCACCGAAAAAGTAACCATTCCATTGCGCATCATCGTAAACTTGGAGTCCTGCCCGCCGATCTCGATAATGGTGTCGGTGTCGCGATCCAGCTCCCAGGCTGCCCTGGCATGGGCTGTGATTTCATCGGGCATAATATCCGCCCCGATAATTTTTCCCGTAAACTTCCTCCCCGAACCGGTAGTGCCACAACCCGCGATGGTAAAATCAGCATTTCGCTTCCGGGCAAAATCACTTATGGCTTCAAAAATCACCTGTACGGCACGTAACGGTTGGCCGGAAGTGCGGGTATAAAATCCGGCCAGCACCTCCTTGTTATTGTCTATCAACACCGCTTTCGTGCTGGTCGAGCCAATGTCGATGCCCAGGTATACCTTGCCCGGGTTTTGATTTTCGCCCGATAAATAGTCGTCAACCTCAACGGCCGTCATGGCCGGGAACCGGTCTGACCGGAACTCGTATCTTCTATGCGATTCAAAGTCAGGATAATCGGACCATTTTAATTGCAACGGCGGATGATCATAGTTCTTTTCGTGCTTCTCAGGAAGCAATAAATCTTCAGCGCCGTGCAGTTCCTTTTCAATATTTGAACCGTCTTCCCTTCCATTTATTGCAGCTCCTATGGCTCCGTAAACGTGAGCATAGTTATCCACGGAAATTTCACGCCCGGTGAGTTTTTCAATATGATCGATAACAGCCTTATTTAAGGCCACGCCACCGGCTGCCACCACATTTGATGCAGCATTATCCTGAAAAACGGCATCAACGATATTCTTTGCCAGCCCATACGACAAGCCGTCGCATATCTCACCGACGGCATACCCCTCCTGCTGGGCATGAATGAGGTCTGTCTTAGCAAACACAGCACACCGCGAGGCGATTTTAGGGAATCCTCCCTCGTTCTCATACGCCAGCTTGCTGAATTCCTCAATGCTCTGAAGATTGAGCCGTTCCGATTGCTGATCAAGAAAATTACCCGTGCCCGCTGCGCAGGAAGAATTGGATTTGTAGTTTCGGTATTCCCCGTGCTCGTCAAAAGTAACCAGCCCGAATTTCTCCGCGCCGATTATTAATAAAGACCTGATCTCGGGGTGAAAATGTTTAGCGGCAGTGATATATGAAACCCTGGTGTCAACAGTCTTTCCCCCTTTAATTATGGAGGGCGTTGAAGATGTATAACCTATGGTTTGGATATTGCTTAACTCGATCCCTTTGAGCATTCGCAACAAATGCTTCCGTATCTGTCCCTTATGAATAGTATAATCTGTGTGAATAATCCGGTTATGCACATCCACTAATGCAACACCTATCGCCACCGAACCGATATCAATTCCCAGAAAATTTGTTTCCATACAAGCCTCCCTTAAAAGTAGATTTACTGAAAATCCATTATCTTACATTATAGATGGGGTAACTTCAGCTATTCGTTTAAGGTAAGCATTAATTTGGCATGCACATAATTTTAGATAAAAAAAACAAAAATCTCCCCGATAATTTGTATTGAGTATAGTTAATACACCCTCCCTTTAGTTTACCATCCGGTAACATAAGTATAAGTCTTGTAACATAATTATCAGGATGCCCGAAAAAGTAACAAAATTGATACTCTTTGTAACCTAAGAACTAACACAAGAGCCTATCACCGATATAATTTCGGCATCAAATTAAAAGTAACAAAAGTCAAGACTTATGAAAACAACTTTTAAGCAGTCCACTGAAATCCGGTACCATTTTTTTTACCGAAAAATGCAAACGTTTGAAGAAATCGAACATTGCATGTAGTGATTTCTTGGACGATAACTAATTTTATTGCTAACTAAATTAATTATATCTACTATGAGAAAAATTTTACTAACATTACGGAAATGCACTAAAAATTGGATAGTATATGTTCTGATACTATTTCCTATGGTGACATTCGCCCAGGAGGTGGATATTTCCGGTAAGGTCACAAACGAAAAACAGGAGCCCATTCCGGGAGTCAGTGTAGTTCTGAAAGGAACAACACAAGGAACTATCACTGATAATGCTGGGGAGTATAACCTGAAAGACATTCCTTCCGATGGCATTTTGGTTTATTCGTATGTTGGGATGGAAACGAGGCGAGTCGATGTAGCCGGGCAAAAGGTCATCAATGTTCAGCTTACAAGAAAAGCTACCGGTTTGGATGAGATCGTTGTCGTTGGTTACCAAATCCAAAAAAAAGCGGACTTAACAGGCGCTATCGAAACCATGCCAATAGAGGATATCGATGAAGTAAGCGCCAGTTCGGGGAACCCTATGCAGGCTTTGCAGGGTCGTGTCCCGGGATTGTATATTGAAAAAACCGGCTCTCCGACTGGATCAAACAATACCGTACTGGTTAGAGGAGTAAATACGCTTGGAGATAACAATCCCTTGTACATTATCGATGGAATCCCTACCAAACGTCCGGAAGTTTTTCAAAGTCTTAGCCCCGGTTCTATCTCTTCAGTACAGGTTCTGAAAGATGCATCGGCATCCTCGGTATATGGAGCCCGGGCTTCTAACGGAGTTATTATTGTAGAAACAAAAGACGGCTCTCAAAACGAGGGGGGCGTAAAAGTGGAGTTTAACTCCCACGTCTCCATGCAAACGGAAAAGCCCCAGAGATATGATATGCTGGATGCCGAAGGCCGCGGTGAAGCTTTATGGCGGGCATCGGTTAACGACGGGGTGGATCCGGCCAGTGGTTATGGCGAGATATATGAATTTGACTGGAATGGCGATTTCGACAACCCTGTCCTCAACGAAGTGAAGGTAAAGCCTTATGTGGGAGGAAATGAAAATGTTCCGGCAGGTAATACCAACTGGCAGGAAGCTACATACGAGACAGGGTACGTTACGAATAACAGCCTTACCATTAGCGGAGGCAACAACAAAGCATCAGCCTTACTCGACCTGGGTTACATTAAGAACAGTGGTATTCTGAAATACACCAATTACGACCGCATCAATGCCAGGCTGAATGCACAAGCAAAAACGTTTGATGACAAGGTGCAATTCGGGATGAATATGGAAGGGGTTTCATCTAATGAAACGCTGGAAACTCCTGACCTTGGTAGTGCTCCGACTCCGGGATTGGCGGTCACATTGGCGCCAACTATTCCTGTTCGCACCAAAGATGGGGAGTATGCAGGTCCTTTAGGTTCAGGATATTCTGACCGTAACAACCCTGTTCATATGCAATATATAAACCGCTGGGATAATACCAACAGAACTTTCCTTTTCGGTAATGTGTTTGCAGAAGCCGAATTAATTGATGGGTTGAAAATAAAAACCAACCTTGGTATTGATTATTCGACAATTAAAGACAAAGATATCGAGCAGCGTTTTACTGAGGGCTTTATTGCTCGCGACGTGAATAGTCTTACTAACGTAACAAGCCGGTTTAAAAGCATCTCTTGGTCAAACACATTAAATTATACGTTCGATATCGAAGACAATAATTTTAGTGTTTTATTGGGTTTAGAGACCGTTACAGAAGATTATAGTGATGTTACAGCATATAAAGAAGATTTTGCTGTACAAACAGAAGATTATTTTGTTTTAAGTGCAGGTACAGGTAACGGAAACAGTCGTGGTACCGCTGCAAATAGTCGCCTGTTATCACAATTTGGTAAGATTAACTGGAATTATAAGAAAAAATATCTTGCCTCCCTTACAATAAGACGTGATGGGTCTTCTCGTTTTGGTGAAGACAATAGATATGGTATCTTTCCGGCTGCCACCTTAGGATGGCGTATCAGTGATGAATCCTTCATGGATAGCTTTGACTGGTTATCAGACCTGAAGCTCCGTGCAGGTGCCGGACGTGTAGGTAACCAGGATATAGGAGAATATGCCAGCCTCGGGCTTTTTGCTCCGAGATACGGTGCCACAGCAGCACAAGTTTCAAGTGTCGGTCATGTAGGCTTCTTTGACCAGTATTGGAACGTAGGCACCGCTTATGACATCTCAGGAGCCAATTCAGGGAACCTTCCATCCGGATTTGTCTCTGTCCAGGCAGCCAACCCTTCCCTGAAGTGGGAAACCACGGAAGAAATCAACGTCGGTGTGGACTTTAGCATCATGGAAAGCAAATTAATGGGGGCTTTCGACTACTTTTTCCGCGAAACGGAAGATATCCTCATCCAGCCTCCTGTCGCATCTTCCGTTGGCGAAGGTCAGATGAAATGGGTGAATGGTGCCACTAAAGAAAACAAAGGTTGGGAATTCAGTTTGAATTACCGAGGTGGCAATGATAATGGTTTTAAATACATGGTTGGATTAAGCTTTAGCCACTTCAAAGATAAAATTACTGAGCTTCCGGAAGAAGTGCGTGCAGCTTATCCCGGTAATGCTGAAAAATCCATTCTCGGAGAGTCTGAATTATCCATATTCGGATATGAGACGGATGGAATCTTCCAAAACCAGGAAGAGGTGGAATCCCATGCCGACCAGGTAGGAGCCGGTCCGGGAAGAATACGTTACAAAGACCTGAATAATGACGGCAAAATAGATGCCCTTGACCAAAAGTTTTTGGGAACCACTCTCCCGGGTCTTGAGTATGGCCTGAATATACAGCTGGAGTACAAAAACTTTGATCTATCCATGTTTGGATCGGGAGTGGCAGACAAAACAGGCTTCGATGTCTACACCTATTATAATGAATTTATAAGAGGACGCGATAACGTAGGTCCCGGAACGCTGGATGCCTGGACGCCTCAAAATAAAGACTCAGACATCCCGGCATTAACATTGGCCGATCCGAATAATGAAACCCGGACGTCTGACTACTTTATGGTAAATGCTTCGTATTTTAAAATCAGAAATCTGCAGCTGGGTTACAACCTGCCCGATAACGTCAGTAATAAAATCGGATTTGATAATATGAGAATTTATTTGATGGCTGAGAATCTTTTCTGGATGAGCACAGAAGAATTTACCGGTCCGGACCCGGAACGTACCGATATTAATACCATACCCATCCCAACAAGTTATTCACTGGGATTAAATATATCATTATAAACTAAAAATCTATTTGAATCATGAAATTAAGAAACATAAAGATATTTTTACTGACAGCCTTGATATTTATTGGATTTTCATGTGAAGATCCGCTGGAAGTAGAACCAAAAGGACAAGTATCAGCCAACTCTCCTTCGGCGGAAAGTGCTGAAGGACTGGTAACATCTGCCTATGCAGGCATAGGCAATGACGACATGATAGGTCACATGACCAGCATGTGGGCTTACGGAAGTGTACGATCCGATGACGCTTACAAAGGTGGTGGCGGGGTCGCTGACGTAATTGACATCAATTATTTTGAACAGTACAATTTAACCAATCCTTCACAGGAATGGATGTTGCCCTACACATGGGAAAACTTCTATAAAGCCATTTCAAGAGCGAATTCTGCACTTCGGGCATTGAAGCAACTTGACGAAGAAGAGTTTGAAAAGAAAACAACCCGAATGGCAGAAGTTAGGTTCTTGCGTGGTCATAGTCATTTCGTTTTGAAAACGCTTTTCAAGCATATTCCTTATATAGACGAAACGCTTTCGGAGGAAGAAATTCTGGAGACTTCTAACAGGGAATATTCTAACAATGAGCTATGGAATGTGATTGCAGAAGATTTTGAATATGCCATGAACAATCTTCCGGAAACACAACCCGATGCAGGTCGTGCAAACAAATATGCAGCTGCAGCATACCTGGCAAAACTCAGACTATATCAAGCTTATGAACAAAATGAAAACCACCAGGTAGTGAATATCAACCAACAGCGCCTTCAGGACGTGGTTGATCTGACCAATATGGTGATTAATTCCGGTCAATATTCGCTACAACCAAGCTTTGCCGAGAATTTCCTTTATGGCTATGACAATGGACCGGAATCTATTTTTGCCGTTCAATTCTCTAAAGATGATGGAACTTCGGCGGGACGCTTAAGCTTTGTAACCGGTCTGAACTATCCCCACGGAGCTTCTCAATACGGTTGCTGCGGTTTTCATGCTCCAAGCCAGAATTTAGTTAATGCTTTTGCTACTGACGATAATGGATTGCCGCAATTCAATTCGTTTAATGATACAGAATTGAACGCAGGTGACATCACCCCTGATGGCGTCACTGTTGACCCACGCATTGACCATTCGGTGGGTATGGACGGACATCCTTATAAATATCGCAACGAAGACAATTATATCTTTGATAGCAGCTGGGTACGTGATCCGGGCGTTTATGGCTACTTCCAGAGCATGAAGGAACAGCAGGCAGCCGATTGTCCCTGCTACAAGAAAAAGGGCCCATTTATGGGAACTTCTGTTAACATAGACATCATCCGCTACGCCGATGTACTGCTGTGGCAGGCTGAAGCTTACATTGAAATGGGACAACCCGAAATGGCACGGCCACTTATCAACCAGGTAAGAGAGAGAGCGGCGCAAAGCACTGAAAGACCTAAATTGGCTGATGGGACAACGCCATCTAATTATAAGGTTGAAAAATACACCAACGATAACATTAACTGGAACCAGGAAACAGCAAGAGAAGCGCTTCGCTGGGAGCGAAGAATGGAATTTGCTCTTGAGGGCTCCCGATTCTTCGATTTGGTGCGCTGGGGCATTGCCGCCGAAACATTAAATGGATATCTTGAAAAGGAAAAAGATCGCAGAAGTTTCTTACAGGATGCTCATTTCGAAGCCGGACGCGATGAATATTATCCAATTCCTCAGCGTGAAATTGACTTCACGAAGGGATTGTATGTTCAAAATCCCGGGTACTAAAATTTAGTGCATGAGTAAACTCCGGAGTGGTTTTAAAGCTACTCCGGAGTTTCTTAAAAAAATCAATTAAAAATTCAAAGAAGAAAACAAAACATTTGATACATAAGCCCATTATAATATTAATTGTTTTAAGTTTTTTGCTGGGAGGATGTAGTGATTCAACAAAAAATGATTCCAGTGAATCCGAACTTCATTTTTCCCTGGAAAAACCCTACAAATTGGAAAAAACGCTAGACCTTGTCAACTTAAAAGGTAGTTACCATTTGTTTTATAAATATCTCAATACACGTAATCAGCAGATGCGCCTGGGGCATTCAATAAGTGATGATTTGTTAAACTGGGACAAAACGTCTGACACTAGTGACCTGAACCTGGATAAAAAAGGAGCTCATGTTTTCAATACTCAATCATTTGCTGAAATGGAGGAGTCAGCCCTTGTTTCCTATCATTTTAAGAAAAGCACTCAAAATCAACGCAATATCAGGGTTTACACCTCTAAAACCGGTGAAAATTCCGAATGGAAGCGTTATCCTGAAGTTTTAAACTTGTCTGAATCGCCCGAAAAAATCGTTGACCTGAAAGTATTCGCCCATCCGAAAAAGGGTCATTGGAGATTGGCTGTTCTTACAGCATGGAACATCTGGTTTTATAAAACAAATGATCTTCTAAACTGGGAGCTGACAGGTAGTCTGAATGATCGTATCACAACGACTCATTCCTGGCTGGATATTGAGCTTAAGCAACTCAAGATTGAAAATTCAGAAAGCAAAAAATGGGTACTGTTCTTGTCTAGCAAAAAAGGCTCCCCTAACCAGAACGGAGGAGCCAGCTATTATGTTGGCAATTTTCAGGATGGGGTTTTCGAGCCTGAAGACGAGAATTCAGGATGGATGGATTATGGAAGTGACCAAACAGCACCTGTTATGGCTAAGGGTATTGTAGAAGACAAAAAAGTAATGTTCAGTTTTGGCACTATAACGAATACGTCAAGGCTTGAATCGGATTCCATACAAGGAGATAATACGCTTATTTTTCCAAGAGAATTATCATTATTTCATCAATATAATCATTTGTTCCTGCGCTCCCGCCCGCATGATTTACACGATACACTTAGCATCAATCAAAAAACTCCGGACCCAAGCAAGATAGAAGGGGAAACCCTATTTTCTAAAGAAAATGATATCCCACTGAAAATCGAGTTGACCTTTGATATGAATAACCGGAAATACCTGGGTTTTGCAGAAATATTCGGAATTCAATTTAACAATAAGTCAACGGCTTTCAACATAGGTTATCACAACGATAACAGGTATTTCTTCATAAGCAAAAGTCCCATCGGAGATCGAAAACAGAGATTAGGAAACGATATCAGTTTTGCTCGCTATATTTTTACGGGTAAAGAGATGAACTTACAGGTTATTATAGACAAACATTCCATTGAGCTCTTTGCTCTCGACGGAGCTGTTTCTATAACCAAAAAATGTAATTTAACTAAAGAAATTGATAAACTCCGCTTTTTTGCGGATCAAGGAAGTATAACATTAAAAAGAACGAAAATAAACTCGTTAAAAAGTGCTGAGCATGCTTATTGAGTATTTATATAGGAAGCTTCAAACGAGTACATAAATAAAAAACTAAACACCGTCTAAAAATGAAAAAAAATAACAAAATATTAGGATATACATTTATAGCAGCTCTGGGAGGGTTGCTATTCGGGTTTGATACTGCTGTAATATCCGGAGCAGAAAAAGCCATACAAAAATACTTTGAGTTAAATGATGTGATGCACGGTTTTACTGTTGCTATTGCCCTGATAGGTACGGTCTTTGGCGCCATGTTTGCAGGTAAACCGGCGGACAGATTCGGACGTAAAAAGGTCATGATCGTACTGGCGATCTTGTTCGGCGCATCTGCCCTGGGCACGGCCTTTGCTCATAACTGGTATGCGTTTATAATTTACCGCTTCCTGGGCGGCTTGGGTGTAGGTGGTGCATCAGTTCTTGGTCCCACCTATATTGCTGAGATTGCTCCGGCTAATATCAGAGGGAAGTTGGTTGGCTTTTTCCAGATGAATGTGGTGATTGGCATTCTACTGGCCTTTTTCTCCAATTATCTTATCGCAAATATTGTTGATGTAGCTGAATGGCGATGGATGCTAGGAGTGATGGGTATTCCTGCCGCTTTATTCTTCGGCTTATTGTTCCTGATTCCTGCAACACCACGTTGGTTAATATTAAAAGGCAATGACCAGCAAGGCCTTGATTTGCTGAAAAGATTAGGCGTAAACAACCCAGAAGAACAACAGCAGGCCATCATCCACTCTATTCATCGCGAAAACAAGGTAGAGAAGGTGAGGCTGTTCTCAAAACAATACAAAATACCGATTTTACTGGCGTTTCTGGTGGCCTTTTTTAATCAAATGTCCGGCATTAATGCCATTATGTACTACGCCCCCAGGATTTTTGAAATGGCCGGTTTTCTCAGGGAATCAGCCCTTTCTCATGCCGTGTATGTAGGAGCTACCAATTTGATTTTTACACTGATAGCACTAGCTATAATCGACCGGATCGGGCGGAAAAAACTATTGCTTATTGGCTCATTGGGCATGACCATTATGTTAGGTCTGGCAGCCAGGGCATTCTTTGCAAATGTTGACGGTGATATCATGATGGTGATATACATCATTGGTTTCATTGCCTTCTTTGCTTTTTCCTCAGGAGCCGTTATCTGGGTATTTATTTCCGAAATATTTCCCAATAAAGTCAGGGCAAAAGGACAAGCACTCGGCAGTCTTACCCACTGGATAATGAATGTATTGATATCGTGGACATTCCCAATAATTGCCGAAAGATTCATCAACGGGGGAGGTATTGCTTTTAGCATCTTTTCTGTAGCGATGCTTATGCAACTAATTCTTGTATGGAAATTCTTCCCCGAAACTAAAGGCAAGACGCTTGAGGAAATCCAGGAAGAAATGGGTGCCAAGCAATTATCAGAAAACAAACCAGAACCAGAAAGTGAAAGTTAATGGAGTTAAAAAGCAAAGAAATATTATGTATCGGGGAAGTTTTGTGGGACAAATTTCCCGGTAATGCAAAACCCGGAGGAGCCCCGATGAACGTTGCATTACATTTGCAGCGGCAGGGCCAGAAGGTAACGCTGGCTAGTCGGATAGGCAGTGATAATATGGGGGCAAAACTTACCAACTTCCTCAAGCGCAATGGATTAAATACGGAGTTTGTGCAAGTGGATCCTCAACTGCCTACCAGTGAGGTCGAAGTAACCCTGGATGAAAATAACAATGCAACCTACAACATTAAGGAGCCCGTGGCCTGGGACCGATTGGAGCAAAGCAATAGATTGATAGAGAAAGCTCGGAACGCAGGGATATTTATTTATGGGTCATTGGCCTCACGGGACGAAATATCCCGGCAAACTATCTATGAGTTGCTCAAGTACGATTTTGTAAAAGTCATTGATGTAAACCTTCGTCCTCCATACGATAATCAATCCACAGCTGAAAAGCTTATTGAAAAGGCTGACATTGTAAAACTCAATGAAGAAGAATTATATAAGATAACCGGATGGCATAATGTGAATTCCCATGATGAGAAAGAATTGATGAAATGGGTATCCCTGCAATACAATACCGATATTCTAGTGGTCACTCATGGCGCTAAAGGTGCAGTAGTTTACGATGGAGCAACTTTTTATCAACATCCGGGTTACAAAGTAAAAACCATTGATAACGTGGGTGCCGGCGATGCCTTCATTGCCGGATTTATTGCTGAACTAATTAAGAACGCTCCGATTAAGCAGGCACTCGATTTTGCATGCGCAGCGGGAGCATTTGTGGCATCACAAAAAGGGGCCACACCTGATTATGACACAACTGATATAGAAAGCATTATAGCCAATAAATAAAGAAATCAATAATGCTATTATTAGAAATTAATGAATACAACATTTAAATCTTAAAAAAATGAAAGTAACATTTATTCCAACAAAATGGTATTCCCTTTTTTTCGCTATAGTAGCGGGAGGGATTATTGCTGGCTCACTCACTTCTTGTCAATCGGGTCAAACCGATGAAACCGATTCTGATAAAGCTGAATTCCAAGAGACTCACCGTAATCAGATACATTTTTCGCCCGATTCTATGTGGATGAACGATCCAAATGGAATGGTATACTACGATGGGGAATACCACTTATTTTATCAGCATAACCCCGACACCAATGTTTGGGGCCCCATGCACTGGGGCCATGCTGTGAGTGAGGATTTAGTTCATTGGAAGAATTTACCTATCGCCCTTTATCCTGATAGCCTGGGAATGATTTTCTCCGGCAGCGCGGTAATTGACTGGAACAACACCTCAGGTTTTGGTACTAAAGAGAACCCGCCTATGATTGCCATTTTCACTTATCATGATATGGAAGCGGATAATGCGGGGGACATTAAACATGAAACCCAGGCAATTGCATACAGCCTGGACAAAGGACGTACCTGAACGAAATATAAAAACAACCCGGTAGTCGATAATCCCGGGATAAAACATTTCCGTGATCCCAAGGTGATTTGGCACGAAAAGACAGAAAAGTGGATTATGATACTGGCTGCGCAAGACCGAGTCCGTCTTTACTCATCACCAGATTTAAAATCCTGGGAATATGAAAGTTCTTTCGGGAAAAATGCCGGAGCTCATGGAGGCGTATGGGAATGTCCGGATTTGTTTCCGCTTCAGGCAGAAGGTGATTCCGCTAAGGAAAAATGGGTGATGTTGGTAAATGTCAATCCCGGTGGCCCAAATGGAGGATCAGCAACACAATATTTTATTGGAGACTTTGATGGGCACTCCTTCACCCCTGATACAAAAACCACAAAATGGGCAGATTATGGTAAGGATAATTATGCAGGAGTTACATGGTCTGATATCCCGGAAGAAGATGGTAGACGTATATATCTCGGATGGATGAGCAACTGGGAATATGCAGAAAATGTACCGACTTATCACTGGCGTAATTCTATGACGCTTCCCAGAACAGTAAAACTAAAAAATGAAAATGGCGATTATCAGCTCCGTTTTAGCCCTGTAAAAGAGCTCCAAACCTTAAGAACAGAAAAGACAGTCATTAAGAAAAAATTAATCTCAGGATCGGAAAAACTTACTAAAGCTCATTCAATTCCTGCGGAAATTAAACTCGAATTTACACTTAACAAAAAATCCCAATTCGGATCTGCTTCAAAATTTGGCATGAGGTTGAGTAATGGAAGCAATGAAGAATTACTTGTGGGTTATAATGAAGCAACGGAGCAACTTTACATAGATCGCAGGAAATCAGGAAAAACAAAGTTTGCGGAAACTTTTCCAACCGTTCAGCGCGCTCCCTTAAAAGTGGATAATAAATTGTCAATGCGGATCTATGTCGACAAAGCTTCGGTTGAGTTGTTCGTTAACGACGGAGAACGGGTAATGACAAGTATAGTTTTTCCAAACCAGGTATATGATTCATTTGATCTTTTTGCCGAGAATGGAAGCGTATACCTGGAATCTGCCAAAGTACATCAATTAAGTTCAATCTGGAAATAACACACCGGTTCTGCGTATTTCTCATAAGTTAGTTTTCGGCGGGGCTATTGAAAATAGTCCCGCTTATTTTTTGGATGAGGCCGAATATTCTTTCGGAGAAATGTTAAAATGATCTTTAAAGCATTTAGTAAAGTATGAGGGCGACGAAAATCCCGTTTCATAGGCTATTTCAGAGAAGGTTAACCCGCTTGTACGAATCATTTGTGCGGCTTTTTTTAATTTAGTCGAACGTATAAATTCTGATACAGTCATTCCGGTGAGGTGTTTCACCTTGCGGTATAGATGAACGCGTGACAGGCCAAGCTTCTGGCTAAGAATTTCTACACTCAAAGCCTCGTTATTAATATTCTTCTCAACTAAATTAATGGCATTATTCAAAAAACGCTTATCTAATTGATTTAAATCATTGGAATCATCCGGGTCAAAATTCACATCGTCTTGATAATGCCGGCGAATAGTCTGCCGGTTTTCAATAAGTTTCCTGGCACGCACCTCCAGATGTTTGCTATTAAAAGGCTTTGGGATGTACGAATCGGCGCCGTACTCAATACCCTCAAGTTTATTCTCCAGGGAAGAGAGAGCCGTCAAAAGAATAACCGGAACATGACATGTCCGTATGTCAGATTTTAACGCTTTCGTCATTTCCAAGCCATCCATTTCAGGCATCATAATATCGGCAATTACCAAATCAGGGCCTTCATCGCGTAGTTTTTCCAACCCCTCTCTTCCATTGGCGGCTTCGATAATAGTGTAAGCCTCCCCAAGGCTATCACCTATATACTCTCTTACGTCTTTGTTATCTTCTACAACCAATACCATGAATGTTTCAAAATACTGCTCCTGCTTCTGCCCTGCTGATTCATTCACCATTATTTCAGGAGTATAAAGTGCTTCTTCCGGAATGAAATGTTTCGGTTCTTTCTCCTCGATCTCTTCCTGAACCAGCTCTTCTTCGTTCAAATGCTCCTTTCCTTTCGGGAAATTCATAATAACACTTGTCCCCTCTCCTTTTCGGCTGTCTACTTTAATTATCCCCTTGTGAAGAGCTACTAACCCTTTGGTAAGCGAAAGTCCGATTCCTGTTCCGGGAAAATGTGCTTCCGTCTTCTGCTGATCGATATTGTAGAACCGTTTAAAGACATAATTCACATGTTCTTTCGACATTCCTTTGCCATTATCTGTAACTTTTACCTGCACTCCCTCTTTGCGCGTTTTATCAAAGTCTAACTCCCCTTCACTTAATGTTATTGTTATTCTTCCATGTTCCGGGGTATGCTTGAAAGCATTCGATAGCAGGTTAAACATTACCTTGTCCATCTGATGCTTGTCAAAATATAGCTCTAGCCGCTCAACTTCGTTTTCCAGATTAAATTCAATATTCTTTTGGATAGCTAATTCCTCGAAACTATTTTTAATCTGACTCATAAAGCTAACCAAATCATGCTTTGCAGCATGAAGTTTTAATCGATTGCTTTCGAGTTTTCTAAAATCCATCAATTCATTAATCAACCGAATCATACGGGTTGCATTACGATGCATCATTTTAAACATCTTCAAGTCATCCCTTGAGTATTTGTCTTCTTTTATGACTTTTTCAAGAGGTCCAAGAATCAAAGTAAGGGGAGTGCGCAGTTCATGCGAGATATTTGTAAAAAACCTGAGTTTCATTTGAGTGGCATTCTCAAGTTCTTTATTCACCTTTATAAGTTCTTGCTGCTGATTAGTAATCTCATTATTTCGTTTTTCAATTTCATCTTTTTGCTTCTGTAGTTTTTTGTTAACTTTCATTTTTGTACGATAGGAACGAAACAATAATATGGTGAGTGATATTACCAGAACAAGAAAGAATACTGATATAGTCAACAGAAAACGTTGGCTTTTAAATCTTTCCATTTGTTGGTCGAAAATATCCCGGTGTTTTTGAATTTTTGTCTGTAAAGATTGAACCGTTTCGGTTTGTGTTTTAATTATACGAGCATTCGTAGAATCTATAAGCACCGTATTCAATATATTCTCTCTCTTATACTCTTTATTATTCAGAATTTTCGAAGCCACCTGGATGGCTTTATAACCCCCAGTTGGGTATAACACAGTGGCATCTAACCTGCCTTCCAGAACATGCTGAACCCCACCTTCAGGGCCTGACAACCCATCCACACCAACAAAATAGTAATCATTTTCAACTCCTTTTTCTTTTGCTGCCAAATAAGCACCATGAGCCATAAAATCATTATGCGCGAATACCAAGTCAAATTGATGCCCTGAATCCAATTGCTCTTTCATAACCTTTTTTCCCCTGCTCCAAAGCCATTTGCCGGTTTCAGAGTGAGCAATTTCAATTTCAGGATGATTAGCTAAAACGGATAATAGTCCTTTATGCCTCTCTTTAGCAGGAGATGAGCCATAAAGCCCCCAAATTTCAAGTATTCTCCCCTCACCTTCAAGTAATTTGGCTATGTAGGAACCCGCCTCGCTTCCCACCTGAAAGTTATCTGCTCCGATAAAAGCGGTATAATCTTCGCTATTAATTTTCCGGTCGATAAGTATTACCGGAATTCCGGATTTATAAACCTTGCTCACAACAGGGGTTAGCGGCTCCGATTCATTAGGCGATACGATAAGCAAATCGATATCCGCCTCAACCAGCTCATGAATATCTTGTATTTGTTTTTTACTATCGTCATGAGCATCTTTCATTATCAAATCCAAATCAGGGCGTATTCCGATTTCAGTACGCATCTCCCTGACCATCTCCTCACGCCAAATATCTATCATCGTGCATTGCGAAAAGCCTATGGTATATTTTTCATTACCTTGAGCTTTGAGTGCTGTTAGTAATAATACAAAAATAACTACTGTTGTAATCTCCCGTTGTATCATCTTAAAATATTATCTCCCTACTTCAGGAGACCAAAATAAAAAAATATATACCACAAAATCCTTTCTCATTAAAGAAGTTATATCAATTTTATGATAGCCCAAATCCCCTTACAGACCAGCAGCCTATTTTATTTGATTCGGGGCTATCTCAAGGGAGATCATATCCCCATCTTCGGCGAAGGGTTGTCCCCCGACAACTCGAAGGGTTTGTTCGGTGGTTTCAATTAAATCATATCCTATCGCTGTATAGCTCTGAAAATTCTCATTGTAGGTAATGCTTCCGGTAATTTTTAAATTTCTATCGGCTTTGGCAACAAGAATAGTCTCTCTGCTGCGCCCGGAGATATAGTATCCGCCTTCCGAAGCTTTTATTATAGCATACCCTTCTTCGTAATCCGCTACATCACTGTTACCAAAATGACTGGAAGTGAGAGAGTCTCCGTTGTGGTTTACTTCCAGGAGGTAGAGATCATTATTCCCATTCTCATAAAAAGACCCTGAATAACCACAGATCAGGTAATCGCCCCTATCTGTTTCGATAAAATCCGTTGTTTCATCCGCTCCCGGACCGCCATACTGCTTCTCCCAAAGCATATTACCTTCATAATCCAGTTTTTGCAATATAATATCATGATTATTTTCGTTCAAAAGCCTATTACCGGTAACTAGCCATCCATCACCCGTATCTACCGCTCCTTTGGCCCTATCTATACTATCACTTTCATAAACATGGGACCATAACTCCTGCCCGTCGGTAGTAATTTTCCGGACATTAAAATTCATTTTTTCGGTGTTTTCATCAATTTCATAACCACCTACCAAAAGATGTTGGTCTTGGGTAATTGATCCAAAAAAGGACTTATCATAAAAGGATTTCCCAAAAGCTTTCATAAAAACCTCCTTACCTGAGGAGGTAATCTTCATAACCATAATGTCAAACCCACCGGCTCCTTTGCTTTTGGTGGAACCGAAAATATAGTAATTTCCATCGGGATGAGCTATTATATCCTCAGCTTCTTCTGTTTCCCCTCCTCCAAAAGAGTGCTGCCATATTATTTTGCCATCCCCATTAATTTTCACAAGATAAACATCGGGATGTACATTTCCATAACTTTTTGTTTCACCAAGAATCAAATAATTGCTATCAGCTGTTTTGACAATGCTCTTAGCGTAATCAAGGCTATCTCCGCCATACTTTTGGACGCTCATCAGGTAATCCGGTTGAACATCCTCGTTATTATTTTCTTCTTTACGACATGAAGACAAAATGATAATGGGAATAAACAAAAAAATCAAATGGTAAAATTTCATTGGTATGGTGTTTTGGTAAATAAGTTTATTTTTCATAATCCACCAGAGCTGTTTCGCTCACGACAGATTTTACATATTTTAAAGAGGATAACGTGTTCTATCATAGCTTATCGGTATCTGTATTTCCCTTCTTAATTCTATGGCAAAGATAATGAGTTTCCGGTTTTCAATTCAAAGACCATCTGCTAAAGTCAAATCAATCAAAAAGAGAAAAAAATAATAAAACAAAAATATATGATATTCAGCAACGCCCCTTCAAGGAAGTTAAGGATGTAAGTTGCTGAATATCATTTAATAAAGTTTTTGGCCAACACCCGTTAAAACTAAAAGGGCAACCTATTATCACATTTTTTCTTCGACAAGTTCAAGGATTTCCTTCTCCAATTGAGTTGCTTGCTCGATCATTTGATTTCCCTCTTTCATCACTTTATTGACGTAGTCTTTATCATCCAGCCCCTCGGCATTGATCTTTACATTAAGGAAAGCTCCTCTTATCCCGGCTACAGCAGCTAATGCTCCAACGCCTGCATCAGACACCGAGTTTGGATTGCCGATTTCAGCCATTCCCTTCATTACTTCCATAGATTCATAACACAATTGCATGACGTTAAAAGGGACTTCTATGGCGTTGCGGGTAGCTTCCTGGATAGCCTCCCGGCGCTTTTGTTTCTCTTCATCGGTGTTTTTAGGAAGTTTAAAGGCTTCCATGATTTTATTGAAAGCTTTGGTGTCTTCATCCACCATTGTAAGCAACCGGTCATGATAATATTTCCCTTTCTCAGCCCAATCGCTGTATTTTTCCCAGTAATCGTCCCAACCTCTTTTATGGGAGGAAAGATTGGCAACCATCGTCCCGAGGGCTGCTCCCAGGGATCCCATATAAGAAGCTATAGAGCCTCCTCCGGGGGCGGGGGACTCTGAGGCAGTCTCATGCATGAAGTCTTCGAGATTCATATTCGTAAGCTTCTTACCCTCATCCTTTCCTTTCTCCAGGATATACTCGATAATTTTTTTATCGGGCTCGAAAGGATACAACTCATCCAGCCCCAGCGATTTTACGGCTATTTTTATCAGCTCCTTATCGGAGACCCCTACCGAGCGCTTTTGCTTTTTGAGGTAATGCTTACCTGCATCCAGCATAGCTTTCAGGGGAACAACGCCCACCAACTCAGAACCTGTAACGCGCAAACCGTGTGAATGGGCGCTTTCTTCCACCGCATCAAAAGCCTCGTGAATGGAAGTCACGGAAATATCCGTGAGATTCATAGAGATCTGGGCTACGCCATACTCTTCGATATACCATCCGATAGCCTTGGTTTTTTTAAGTTTGCCGGGGACTCTTACCGGCTCGCCGTTTTCATCCTTAACAATTTTTCCGGTGACACCGTCTCCTTCACGTTTGATACGGCCTTTCTCCCTTACATCAAAAGCTACCGAGTTGGCGCGGCGTGTAGATGTTGTATTCAAGTTAAAATTGTAAGCCACCAGGAAATTGCGCGCTCCAACAGCGGTTGCCCCGGTCTCGGGAACGAATTCATGCGGCCCGAAATCAGGCTTCCACTCATCTTTCTGCAATTTTCTGTTTAAGGCCTCATATTCACCGGAACGGACATAAGCCAGATTCTCATGTTCGGGCTTATAGGCTGCTTTTTCATATAAATAAATCGGGTAATTCAACTCTTCGCCCATACGTTTCCCCAACTTGCGGGCATATTCAGCGGTCTCTTCCATGGTAATATTAGACACCGGAACCAGGGGGCATACGTCGGTAGCTCCAAAGCGTGGATGAGCGCCGCTATGCTTTCGCATATCAATAAGCGACTTAGCTTTTCGGGCTGCCCTGAAAGCGGCATCGCATACCTCTTCGGGAGGTCCGACGAAGGTGACAACTGTTCGATTGGTAGCTTCTCCCGGGTCGACATCTATCAATTGAACCCCTTCTGTCTTTTTTACTTCATCGGTAATCTGATTGATAATAGTCATATCCTTCCCCTCACTGAAATTGGGGACGCATTCAATAAGTTGTTGTTTCATGTTTCTTCTGTTTTTATTTCAATTCACCGTTTAAAATTGTTTTATCTACTTTATTACTGCCGTAATAATAGGGCATAAATTCCATACCAGGCATTTCCCTGGTTATAAATAAGTTTGCCGTTTTACCCTTGCTAATGGACCCCAGGTTTTGGCTAACATCCATCGCGTATGCACTGTTAAGCGTTGTGGCATTGATAGCCTCCCGGGGGGTTAATTTAAACAATATGCTGGCCATCGAAAGAATCAATTGCATATTTCCCGAGGGTGACGACCCCGGATTGAAATCACTTGCCATAGCTACCGGTAAACCGGCATCGATCATTTTACGGGCAGGAGCATACGGCAAATTCAGGAAAAAGGCCGCTCCGGGGAGAACCGTAGGCATAGTTTCGGAAGATTTCAGAGCCTCGATCTCCTCATCTCCTGTGTATTCAAGATGATCAACAGACAAAGCATTATGTTTTATCCCGGTTTGTATCCCTCCGGAATAATCGAGTTCATTAGCATGAATCTTTGGCACCAATCCATATTTGGCCGCTGCTTCCAGAATGCGATCAGTACTTTCGATGTTGAAGAATCCTTTATCACAAAAAACATCTACAAAATCGGCAAGATTTTCCTTAGCAACCGCCGGAAGCATCTCATTGATCACAATATCGACATATTTACTTTGGTCTTTCTTGTATTTTGTAGGGATAGCATGTGCTCCCAAAAACGTAGATTTAATGGTGAGAGGAGTCTCTTCTTTCAGCCTTTTAGCTACTCTCAGGATTTTTAGCTCCTGTTCCGTATCAAGGCCGTATCCGCTTTTAATCTCTACCGCACCTGTTCCGAGCTCCATAATCTCGTCGGCTCGTTTCATGGAATCTTCGAAAAGTTGATTCTCAGATATTTCCCTGATGGATTGAGCGGAATTCAGGATTCCGCCGCCCCTTTTGGCAATCTCCTCGTAGGAAAGTCCTTTGATTTTATCTACGTACTCAATTTCACGGGTTTTGGGAAAAACCAGGTGAGTGTGTGAATCACAAAAAGAGGGAAACACAAAACGCCCCGACGCATCGATTTCAACAACGCTTTTATGATCGATAGCAGGGTTATCAGCCATTTTCCCTAAATCAGTAATTATGCCATCTTCGATTAATACATAAGCATCGTTGATTACCGGCACTTCAGCCATCTGATTACCCGCGGCCTTTATGCGGCTTTGCTGTTGATCAGCTTGCACTAACTGTTTAATATTCGTAATAGCTATTTTCATGTATACAGGTTTTTATATCATACTGAAAGATTTGGTCAAATTTATAAAGTTTTAGTTAGTTTTAAAATTTGCCCGACCTTCATTTTAAAATATTGATTATCAACGGATTAACACTTTTTATTGAAATAATTTGTTAATTCTTATTATTATACATTATTTTTGAAAAGTTAACCAAAGAAGGCAAAAAAGCCAATAACTTAAACCAAACGAAATTATGATGCGAAAACACAGTTTACTTTTGACCTTGCTCTTTTTCATTGCCTTTATTAACGTTAGTAAAGCCGAAAAAGTAAATATGGAGCAAGCACAAACAGTAGCCAAAAACTATTATTATGAAACGGTTCACACCTATTATGCACCGTTATCTTTTGATCAGATTGCGATTGACAAAACTTTTGTAAAAACGTTTGAAGGGGAGCCCTCTTACTACATTTTCAATATGAAGCCGGACGGATTTGTCATTGTATCCGCGGAAGACGCATTTCATCCTATTTTGGGATATTCGATGGATGGTTCTTATGTGGAAGACCGAACCAATGATGTTTACGAGAGCTGGATGGCCTCCTACACCGAAAAAATTGATTATCTGCGGGAGAATAATGTTGATGCAAGTCAAATTATAGAAAACAAATGGGATCGTTATTTAACCGGCTCTAAAGCCACTCTCTCCTCCCGTGAAGGAGACAGAGAAATTGAACCATTGTTAACTAGCACATGGGATCAAAACTATCCTTACAATGCTTATTGTCCCGAGGATGAAGACGGACCCGGTGGCCATGCCCTTTCCGGATGTGTCGCCACAGCCATGAGCATGATTATGTATCATTATAAATATCCTGAACATGGCTACGGACAAAATAGCTATTACTGTCATCCTTATGGAACACTTAGTGTTGACTTCGGGAGCACTTATTACATGTGGGATGCCATGACCGATGATATTTCAGGTAGTAGTCCCGAGCATTCCATACAAGGCATTGCTGAATTGCAATACCATTGCGGTGTTGCCGTCGACATGAACTTCTCCCCCGAGGGATCGGGGGCCCAGAGCTATATGGTTCCCTCAGCTATTCAGAACCATTTTGGTTATTCGGAGAGCGCAACCTACATGGAAAAAAATAATTATACCTTATCGGAATGGGAGGATATGATTATGGAAGACCTGGAAAATAATCATCCTATATATTATTCCGGCTTTAGCGATGAAGGGGGACATGCTTTTGCCCTCGACGGAGTCCAGCAAAGCAATATGTTTCATTTTAACTTTGGCTGGAGCGGTACTATGAATGGCTATTATTACCTGGAAGGTGATGGTGCCGTCGGTGGATATAACCAGGATCAAAGTATGGTGAATAATTTCTATCCCGACCAGGAGGAATATCCTTATTATTGCTCACAGGACACATTACCCTACTTGGGCGGGACTATCGGCGACGGAGGCCTACCTTATGAAAATTATGGCACCAACGCCGAATGTACATGGCTGCTTACGAATCCCACGCCCCAGGATTCAGTAGAAAATTTTGATGTGGATTTCCTCGATTTCGATCTTGAAGACGGAGCTGATTACCTTAAGGTATACGACGGAGCTACAACCGACGCTGAACTTATCGGGGAATATACAGGTTCTTCATCACCCACCGATATCACATCTTCGGGTGATTCGCTGCTAGTGAAATTTATCACGGACGACAATGAAACCGGCGATCACGGTTTTAGGCTTGAGTATACGGCCAGCCAACCCGAATATTGTGATTTTAACCAATACACTGATCCTATCGGCAGTTTTACGGATGGAAGTGATGACATGAATTATATCAATAACTCTTTCTGCCAGTTCCAAATCCTACCTCCAAACGCTAATGAAGTGTTTCTCACCTTCAATGCCTTTGATTTGGCCGAAGGAGACGTATTGCAGGTCTACGAGGCCGAACCAACAAACCTACTTGCTGAACTTACGGGCTCAGAGCTCCCTGATCCGTTAACATCCACAACTGGAAAAATGATGCTCGTATTTCAGACAGATAACATGAGTACGGCTCAGGGATTTGATGTGGATTACGAGATAGATAACACAAGTACGGAAGATGGTACTTATCAGGATTTGGCGATATATCCCAATCCGGCTGAGGAAACTGTGAATATTCGTCTGCAGAGCAACGATGATGAAAATATCAAAGCTTCTATCAAATCCATCGATGGGAAAGAAGTGCACCATTCCCTTCTGAAAAACAATGGAGGCCTATTGGATAAACCTATCGACATAGCAGAGCTTAATCCCGGAGTCTATCTCTTGACGCTGGAATCAGAACGCGGAACGGAAACCCGAAAATTGATAGTAAAATAAGGTTTTAACATATAAATAAAAAGTGGGCCGTACAAAAGCCTTATAATAGGATATTCAGCAACTTTTACCCTTAAATTCCCTGAAGGGAAGTTGCTGAATATCATTGAGTTTCATTTTTTAATTGGACTTTACCATATTGCTTTAACGGTAAATATTTACCTTTTTGTACGGCTTCCTTTTTATTTTCTTCTACCGGTCATCTTCGTCGGTTTTCCTGATGCTCTTCATTTGTCAGGCACTCCAGCACATTTTTCTTAAACCGCCAACATGTCATCTGCCGCAGATTATACTCCTCCGACAGTTTATAAGTGGAAATCGTTTTGTCCCGGCATACACGGTAAAGTATGCGAAAACCCAATGTCAGAGGAATACGACAGCGGTGAAAAATGGTAAATGCGCAAGCCGATTCTTCATATTTACAACGTGTACAGCGGCGGGAGTAAAGAGTACGTCCCAAACAATAATTTGTATGTCCGCATTTACGACATCGAAAACCGCTGCCCCACTTCTGCTCGGCCAATACTTTCAGGCACTGCTCCTCACTCGCAAAAATCGCTTCAAAGGTCTCCTCATCCAGTTGCCTTATGCTATCTATCAACGGTTTCACTCTTTCTTCCTTTTGTTTTTCAAGTTCTCGTTATTAAACAATTAATACTACATAATGTTATGTAAATAAATCAATGTGGCATAGTAATTGGAACAAAAGTACAAAAAAGTGTTCATTAAGCGATTTAAGTTAGCAAATATTTATATATTTGCATCGAAAAATAAGAAAATCATGAAATATAAAAGTTTATTCATATTGGCCGTTTTAGTGGGGCTGATATTCAGCAGTTGTTCAAGCAATGAAACGAAAGCCAATGGTTCAGGAGATGAAGAAAAAACCGAAACTTCGGATGAACCTGTCCATTTAACAAAAGAGACTTTCAAAACGAAAGTGATGAACTATGAAGAAAACCAGAAACAATGGGTATTCGAGGGCAATAAGCCATGTGTAATTGACTTTTATGCAGACTGGTGTCAGCCCTGTAAAAAGATTGCCCCCATCATGAAGGACTTGGCTAAAGAATACGAAGGCGAGATCAATGTTTATAAGGTTGATACGGAAAAACAAAAAGAGCTGGCCAGAGTCTTTGGTATAAAAAGCATTCCTTCGATTCTCTTTTGTCCGAAAGACGGGAAACCACAAATGACAAGGGGGGTTATGCCTAAAGAAAAATTTGTGAACATCGTCGATGAGCTGCTGCTCAAAAAAGGAGGAACTTCTTCCGGGACAGGAGAAAAAGGAAATTAGTAAAACAATAAAGGTAAATTAATTCAACTTAGAAATTTTTTAAAACAACATACAAAATGGAACATTTAACAAAAGAAACTTTCCTTGAAAAGGTATTTAATTACGAGCAAAACAAAGAGTGGAAATTCGAAGGCGATCTTCCTTGTATTATCGATTTTTATGCGGACTGGTGCCAGCCCTGTAAAATCGTTTCACCTATACTGGAAGAGCTGGGCGAAGAATACAAAGGCAAAATCAATGTTTACAAAATCAACACGGAAGAACAGCAAGAGCTGGCAGCTGCGTTCGGCATAAAAAGCATTCCTTCTATACTGTTTTGCCCCAAAGAGGGCCAACCACAAATGGCTCAGGGGGCTATACCCAAAGAATCGCTGAAGGAAGCTATACATAAAGTATTACTTGGCGAAGAGGTACAAGAGCAACAATAGTATTTTCTGACAATCGTGATAACTTAAATTCTATAATTAAGCGGCGGAGTTTTTCCGCCGCTTTTTTTGTTTTTCTTCGTTGTTCGCAATTAATTTGTGAAAAAAAATTGAGTCAACAAGCGTTTCCGATAGCTTATCTTCCTCCAATCAGTTATGTAGCCTATTTTATGGCAGCTTCCTCGCCGGTCATTGATCTCTATGAACACTGGCCGAAACGCACCTACCGCAATCGCGCCGAAATAGCTTCTCCGAAGGGCCGTTATCGCTTATCCGTACCTGTTTCCAAAGACAGACATCATACACCTGTCAGGGAAGTAAAAATTTCGTATAAAGAAAACTGGCAGCAAAATCACTGGAGAGCTATCCGGTCATTTTACAGTAATTCTCCCTATTTCCTGTATTATGAATCTGAAATCAAGCCGTTTTATGAAAAAAAGTATGACACTATAGTCGATCTTAATGTGGAGCTCCTGCGAAAACTATTTGTCTTATTGAATATTAATCAACCTGTGGCAACATCTTCGGGTTACCTTGAGAAAGAGGCTATCGATTATGATTACCGCGATTTTTTTAATCAGCAAAAAGATCATGTTCTAATCCCTGAATACATCCAGGTGTTCGAGGATCGCTTACCCTTTCTGCACAACCTCAGCGTCATTGATTTGCTTTTCAACCTGGGTCCGGAAGCCACAGCCTACCTGGAAAATCTGGCTGCCAAGATATATCATTATTACTCGGGATAAGCCACCCTGACATGATAAATATTCATCAACTGCCGTTTCAGGATTTTCTTCACGATACGGATATCCTTAAAAGTAATATTGGCATTATTAAGCTGATCTTCAGCAATCAACCGGTTAATCAGGTTTTCAACCAAATCATTAATCTTGTTTTCGTCCGGGGCTTTCAGGCTTCGCGAGGCGGCTTCAACCGAATCGGCCATCATCAGTACTGCCGTTTCCTTTGAAAAGGGAACAGGCCCGTGATAAGAAAACTCCTTTTCGTCAACCATCCCGTCCGGGTCCTCCTGTTTTCTCTTCATGTAAAAGTAATCGGCTTTACGTGTTCCATGATGAGTCCGAATAAAATCGATAATCTGTTCGGGTAAACCACGCTTTTTACCCATCTCCACCCCTCTTATCACATGGCTGATAATAATCCGTGCACTCTCCTCGTAGGAAAGTTCTTCATGGGGATTCATCCCTGCTTTTTGATTTTCAACAAAATACACCGGCATGTTCATCTTGCCTATATCATGATAAAGGGCACCGGTTCGAACTAAGAGGGCATTCCCCCCTATTTCGCGTATAGCTTCTTCCGAAAGATTCGCTACCTGCATCGAATGCTGGAACGTCCCGGGAGCCTTAGTTACCAGACTACGCAGTAAAGGCGAATTCGTATCAGATAATTCAAGGAGTGTAATGTCGGTAACCATCCCAAAGCTTTTTTCAAAGATGTAGATAAGCGGATAGGCAAAAAGGGTAAGGATGGCATTGCCGGCAAAATAGCCATACTGAACAGGCTCGAGATCGGCCGGGTTCCCTTGTTGCATGAGCTGTAAGCCTGTATAAACCAAAGAATAAGTTATGAAGATGATCAGGGATGTCATAAAAAACTGAGCCCTTCGATGTAGCTGGACAATGCTCATAATGGCCATCATCCCTGCGACAATGTTGAGTATGACAAAATTGAACCCGTTAGGCGCCAAAAAACCCAGGATCATCACCGTGACCAGGTGAATGACGATAACAAAACGGGCATCAAAGAATATCCGGATCAGAATGGGGACCACACTAATGGGGATTACGTAAACATATCCTACGTTATATTTTCCTACCAAACTTGTTATTAAGACTATCAAAAGCATCACGAAGAAAACGAAAATAATCTTCTTGTTTTCTTCAAATATGGAATGCCGGAAGAAATAATAAAACAGGAAAAGCACAAGCATTAAGATAGTAATCACCATCCCTTGCCCGGCTGTAATCCAATCCTGGTTTCCCGACACCCTGATTTTTTCCTTGTATTGTTTTTCAAATGATTTGAGCACCTGGTATTTTTGGGGAGATACCACCTCACCCCTGGCAATGATGCGCTCTCCCTTCTGGACCATACCTCGGGTAAGAGAAACTTCATTAAGCAATCGCTCTTTAGCTTCGGCGCTCTTTTCTTCATCATAATCTACATTCTGGGACAAAGCATCCTGCAAAGCGGTATAAACTAATTTGTCATTAATAAATGCCGTGGTATCGGCAGTTTTTTCCACAGCTCGGGCAATAATGCTGTCAGCCTCTTTCACCGTATAAAATGAACGCAGGGGACGTTTACGAGCCACTTTATTCTTGATGAGAACGATTTCAAAATCGCCGGATTTATCTTTTATTTCCTGGTTTCTCCGAATAATACCCTGCTTCAGGATACTATCCAATATGCCTGCAGCAAATCGTTTATTCTTTTCATATCTTTCCCCTGCATTCCCATAATAATCCATCCAGGCCTGCCGGAAATTTTCGCGGAATTCTTCCCGGGTTTTTTTGCTTTTGGCCGCACTATAGGTAAAATAAGGATTAAATTCTTCAAGAGCTTTGGTACGATCCTCTTCGAGTTGCTTCTCGGTTTTGTAAATCGGGAAGTCATAAGGGGCTATCAAATCGGCATACATCCAGGGCTTGCCTTTATGATATTCATACTTGAATTTCCCAATCTTAGGGAAGAATGAAACAATAATGACAATGGTAATGACCAGTAAAAATATTTTATAAATGGTCGAATAATTGTCCCTTAAATAATCAAATAGTTTATTCATCCGGTTTTTATTTACTTAGCCTGCAAAGGTAAAAATTCTGTTTATTGCCCTTCTTTATAATAGGTCTGCAAAATTAATCACTAACTCCTGAAACAAATGGGTTAATCTATTGTTTTTCAGTGATTCATTATTATAAACCAAAATGCTTATCCCTTTCCGGTAAACCAATTCGCTATAGCTTTACTACATAAGGTTTTCAAATCCTCAGGAAATATTTTATATTTACTCTGTCAAAAAGTAAAACCAGAGTATGTTACTGAATAAATTCTATTTTTTCTAAACCCAAACCCTCACAAAGATGAATAAATTCGGCATTTGTGAAATCAGCCTGGTACCCGTCCGCAGCTACCCTTCCGACGAGGCGGAAATGTCCTCCCAATTGCTCTTCGGCGACCTTTTCCAGGTTACTCGGCAATATAAAAACTGGGTTTATATACGCCAGGAATTCGATAATTATGAAGGATGGATAGATGACAAACAATACACCCCCCTTGAAGAAAAAACCTATCGCACCCTTATCAAAGTACCCACCAGTGTATGCCTTGACTTTGTAAACTACCTGTCTTCCAACAAAAACAATTTTCTAATCCCGGTACTTATCGGCACTTCTCTGCCGGGTTTTGTGAAGGAAACTTTTTACATCGGCGATACCATTTATACCTATGAAGGAGAAACGTTGCCTCCGGACACAACTCCCGAAAGAAGTGCCATTATCGAGAATGCGATGGTTTTTCGCAATGCTCCGTATCTATGGGGTGGCAAGTCTCCTTTTGGCGTCGACTGCTCGGGATTCACCCAAATCGTATATAAGGCTTCCGGATTCCGGCTTTTAAGGGATGCTTCACAGCAAGTCCACCAGGGCGAAAATGTCCATTTGCTATCGGAAGCCTCCCCCGGAGACCTGGCTTTTTTTGATAATGAAGAAGGCCACATCACCCATACGGGTATTCTTATTACTCAAGACCGAATCATTCATGCATCGGGTTTGGTAAGGATAGATTATATTGACCACCAAGGGATTTACAACCAAGAGAAAGGACGATACACACACAACCTGCGCTTAATCAAAACTATGTTTTAAATAAATG
Source organism: Bacteroidales bacterium (assembly GCA_021740175.1). Taxonomy (GTDB): domain Bacteria; phylum Bacteroidota; class Bacteroidia; order Bacteroidales; family JAIPAH01; genus JAIPAH01. The sequence goes on along the minus strand of JAIPAH010000007.1, from coordinate 6,012 downwards.
GCCTGCATTAGGTTAAAGGTTATCAATAAAGTTACCCGGGAAACTTGAATAATGATCATTCAGCCTGGTCTAAAAAGCCTTCAGACTGCTGATTTTATATCAGAGCTGATCTACGTTGCCTTTGTAATACTCCGCCTGCTCCAGAACCGATTGCCGATCGGTAGCATCCCGTTTTTCCCAATTTTTGACAAGAAAATTCATGCGGCGGTTTTTTGAAAACAACTCCCGGTTTTTATCCAAAAAACTCCAGAAAAGGGAATTAAACGGACAGGCATCTTCCCCTGTTGTTTTCTTGGGATTGTAGTAGCAGCCTTTACAGTAATTGCTCATTTTGTTGATGTAATTGGCTGATGACACATAGGGCTTGGTAGCCAATGTCCCGCCATCGGCAAACTGGCTCATACCGCGGGTATTTGGCATTTCCACCCATTCAAAGGCATCGATGTAAATGCCCAGGTACCACCGGTCAACTTCGTCGGGATGGGTCTCATTAAGTACAGCAAAATTCCCTGTAATCATCAAACGCTGAATATGATGAGCATAAGCATGCTCCAGTGACTGGCCTATGGCCTTACTAAGGCAATTCATATTGGTTTTTCCTGTCCAGTAAAACTCAGGTAGCTTACGGTAATGCCCGAAATAGTTTTGACCAGCATAACCGGGCATATGTGCCCAGTAAATGCCCCTCATAAACTCACGCCATCCGAGTATTTGCCTGATAAAGCCTTCAGCCTGGGCGATATCTATATCGCTATTCTGATAATGAGCCGCTTCCACTTTTCGAATCACTTCCAGCGGATGAAGCATCTTGACGTTGAGCGAGAAAGACAAACGGGAATGATAAAGGCTCCAAAAGTCATTGTCCATGGCATCCTGGTAAACCCCGAATAGCGGAAGAAGATTTTTGATGAAATAATCCAGAAGCTCAAGACTGTCGCTCCTGGTAGCAGGCCACTGAAAATCCCCGGCTGAAGGGTTTCCAAATGTCTCCGTACCGCACTCATCCAATAATTTATAGATTTCCTTATAATCATAATGAAACTGGTATGGCCGGGGCGGCCTGTGACCTTTGGGTAATTTATTGCGGTTAGATTTGTCGAAATTCCATTTTCCACCCTCAGGCTTTCCGGCGGGGGCCATTAATATCTGATGTTTTTTGCGCATATACCGGTAAAAAGACTCCATCAGATAGCTCTTTTTCCCTTGAAATAACTCCTGCACCTCTCCCCTATCAGTTAAAAAATGTTCAGTGTCATAGGTGTGCACAGGAATCGAAAGATCCTCAGATAGTTCTTTTAGATGTTGGTCCACGCGGTACTCATCCGGCAGGAGATACTCAAACTTATCAAATTCATTATCGCGTATCAGCGCTTTGATGTTCTCAGCAAAAGACTGTCGATTGTTGGCATCGTCGAGCTTAAAATATATCACCCGATGCCCGTTATCTTGCAAATAACCGGCAAAAGCTCTCATGGCGGCGAAAATGCCTATGATTTTTTGAGCGTGATGTTTCACATAGGAGGTTTCGGTTTTGACTTCCATCATGACGTAGGTAACATCATCATGAGTTTGTTTGAACCAGGAATGGTTGTAGTTTAACTGGTCCCCTAAGATTAGTCGTAATGTTTTCATAATGCGTTAAACGTATATAAGTCCTTCGTCTTTTTCTCCAAAAACCCGATGCGTAGATTCAAAGTAGCGTTTAGCAATGACAAGCGTCAGAAGTGCGTCGATGTGATGCCAGGTGCTGACATCACTTTCTTTGAATGGAATACCCAAATATTCTTTCAGCAGGGGTATAATCTTTGCTATGTTCTGATTTTCCTTCTTATATCCCATGTCGTTAAATTTCAGCGTACGTGCCACGGCTGCCGGATAACTCTCAATCACTTTGATCCCTTTCTTATTCAAATCATGAGCCAAACGCATGGCCCGCGCGGTTAACCCGCCCAAAAACATCGGCGACATCGCTCCGATTTCTTTATCAGCTATCCTGTAAAAATAATCATTATAATCGGATGAATTCGTGTAAATTCCGGGTAATGATAGCGGGGCATCAATAAAAAGGTAATCCGGCCCGAATTTTTCTGATATTTCCATAATCATATGGTCTGCATCTTTTTTCTTCGCTGCTTTATGAAAAGATATCCTTCGATCCCACAACAAAGCAATCACCGTATTACCCGATAATTTGGAACCATAATCTATCCCCATGATGGTATGATCGGCCAGATGGTTATCCATTTCCGAAATAATCCTCCAGAATTTTATAACGATAATCGAAGATATGTTTAACCCGTTTTTTTATGATGGTTTTCTCAACCGGCAAACCAAGTATCCCCAGCGGGGCAGCATAGTGCACAATATCTTTCATTTGGACCCCGCCTTCTGTCTCACTGAAGTGATGCTGATGATGCCACACGGCAAAAGGTCCTTTCTTCTGGTTGTCGATAAAATAGTATGGTTTTTTTACGTGCATTATCTCAGTCATCCAATCAAGCGGAATATTTAAAAGAGGACTCACTTTGTATGTGATAATCATCCCCGGGTACATTTCTCCATCGATGTAATCAGAAGTAATATCAAAACCCATGGAATCGGGGGTAATCTCTTTTAGGTTCCCCGGATTGGAGAAAAATTCCCAGGCTTCTTCGAGGCCTATTGGTAAAAATTGCTTGGTAATTAAAACTTCCATAATTCTTTATTGATGTAACATGGGTATATGATTTCTGTTTAAACCTTCATCATCATTTCTTAACATTTTTACCGTTTTATATCAGGAAACTCCTTTGGTGATACTACCAGCTATTATTTTATACAAAAAAAATTGTTTTCCAATAACTTATATAAATATTAAACCCGGTTAATGGGATAAAATAGTATCCCTTCGACCAATTGCATTCATAATTTAGCCGGCCGATTTGCTATTCTTTTACCGGCACAGAAGTTCTTCCAGTCGATTAGCCGGATAATCCTGGAGTTCGGAAGGTTTTTTTCAGCCATTAGAAGGTTCGACGGCATTCATTTTACAGGTAGCCGGCAACGAGTAAAACATTGCCGCATTATGGGCAGCGCTGTGAGAGCCGACAAAAGAGGAGAACCAGCTTCATCCTTATCAAATCATCGTAAGGCATTTTCGGGCTTGAGTTTTCAAAGTTGGAATTTATCCGTCTGAGCCGGACTGGTTTGGAGCTTTATATTTGGGATTTTGAACCCCGTTTTACGGGGTGAACTTTCTTTGCATATTCAATGCTAATGTAGTTATTTTTTTCAAAACATTTAAATCAGACCGGCGTCCAAAAAACCCGATTTACAAACATCTATCACCATTTACCTCCCAAATTTATTCATAATCAATTAAAAATAAGCTTCTATCTATTTAATACCAGAAACTTAATAAAATAACATCCCAGAGCTAATTTCCGAAAAGCCTAAAATTTTTATAGGGTAGTATTCGCATAACAGATGAAATATTTATTTTTGAAGTTAATAAATTAAAAAATGTTAATTTACTGTAACCAACTTATAATCAAACAATTGACCTATGAGAAAATTTAGTATGGCGGCATTGTTGCTTTTGACCTTTACACTGGCAGGTCTGAGCACACTTGCGCAAACCATTAGCGGGAAGATCATTGATGCCGAGACGGAAGAACCTTTGATCGGTGCTACTATTAAATTAGAGGGCACCTCGCAAGGTGCGGCGACGGATTTGGACGGAAATTTTAGCTTTGAAGCTCCTGCTGGGGAGCAAAACTTAGTTATTTCCTATGTAGGATATGTTAAAAAGACTAAAACTCTAACAGTATCTTCCGGGAAAAATAATTTGGAGACAATTAAATTACAGCCCAGTGCCATTGGACTACAAGAGATTAAGGTGGTTTCTTCGTATGTGAAAGACAGGGAAACACCAATCTCTGTGTCAACCATAGAACCTGAGGACATTGAAGAGAAAATGGGGAGTAAACAATTCCCGGAAATGCTGGAAACGACGCCTAGTGTTTACGCCACAAAACGCGGAGGAGGTTATGGCGACTCGCGTATCAACCTTCGGGGTTTTAATTCCGATAATATTGGCGTATTGATTAATGGAGTACCCGTTAATGATATGGAAAACGGCCAGGTTTACTGGTCAAACTGGGCCGGACTTTCCGATGTCACACGAACTATGCAGGTGCAAAGAGGTTTGGGGGCTTCCAAATTGGCTATTTCCTCAGTTGGGGGAACCATTAATATTATCACCCAATCCACGGATGCTGAAAGAGGTGGTTCGGTATCCTTAACAACCGGAAATAATGGTTATGCTAAAAGAAACTTTTCACTTTCTACCGGGCTTATGGATAACGATTGGGCCGTAACGCTTAGCGGATCAATGACAAACGGCGAAGGTTATGTAAAAGCCACTAACTTCAAAGCTTACTCCTATTTTCTTAATGTCTCCAAAAAAATCAATGATGATCATTTCCTGTCACTAACTGCCTTTGGTGCTCCGCAATGGCATAACCAACGCAGTACATGGCACTTGATTGATTATTACCGAAATCATAAAGATGGCCGACGACTTAATACGGATTATGGCATCCGCGAAGGAGAAATCTATAATACCGGATATGCTTATAACAAATATCATAAACCGCAAATCTCTTTAAACCACTATTGGGATATTGGCAAAGATTCCAAGCTTTCGACAGCCATTTATGCATCCTTCTCCAATGGCGGTGGTCGCCGCATCCAGGGAGAACAAGACCACTGGTTAGAATATCAATACCCGACAGGGGAGCCTTATGAAAACACAAAACTTACTGCTGACGGGTTATTGGATTATAATGCTGTCATCCAGGAAAACCAAGATGCCAGGAACGGTTCCAAAGCTGTTGTTTCGATGGGGGTCAACCGCCACGACTGGTATGGAATCCTTTCCAATTACAATACCAAATGGCAGGATATTAACATCACCGCAGGATTCGACGGACGCTATTACAAAGGCTACCATTATAATGAACTCACTGATTTAATGGGAGGAGATTATTTCCTGAGCAACCAAAATAAGAACCGCGCTGAAGACACCAAACTCTACGAGGGAGACAAATTTTCGTATTACAACATCGGTGAAGTTATGTGGGGTGGTCTTTTTGGCCAAGCTGAGATTGTAAAAGGCTGGTACTCGGCATTCATAACGGCATCGTTATCCAATACATCATATCGACGTATCGACTATTTTACTTATTTTGATAATGATATCATGCAGGAAACTTATGATGTTGACAATATCAACCCGGATAACGAAAAACTTCAAGAAGAAAGGGAAACATGGAATAGCTTAAAAGAGAATAAGCGTAATGAGTTGGGTCAGCTCTCTTTATCCAACCAACAAATGAAAAATCTATACACTCAAAATAAAAGTTTATTCACTGATGTGGATCATGTTTATCAAACCGGCGAATGGACAGACTTTTGGGCCTACAGTATAAAAGGTGGTGTAAGCTTCAATGTAGCCCCGCGTCATAAAGTTTTTGCCAATACGGGTTATTTTACCAGGGCACCATTCTTCCGGTATGCTTTTGTCGGTTACACAAACGAAGTGAATGATGGAGCGCGCCATGAGAAAATTTTCTCTGCCGAAATAGGCTACAAATTCAATTCCCCTAAGTTCAACACAAACATAACCCTGTACCGTACAAACTGGCTGGATAAGGCCATTACTCGCTCTTTTGCCGATTATACGGCTAACTTGCCGGGATTGGATGCACTCCATCAGGGCATCGAAGTTACCGCTGAATATGTGCCAACCGACCGGTTTAAAATGAAAGGCATGCTTTCTCTAGGGGATTGGCAATGGACCGATAACCTGATTGCTCAAATCTATGATGAAGACCAAGAATTTGTCGGTGAGGCTACCATTTATGCTAAAGACCTTAAAGTAGGGGATGCTGCACAAACGACAGCTTCATTAACGGCTGATTATGAAGTGTTCCGTGATTTTTCAATAGGAGCTACCTTTAAACATTATGC
>JAIPAH010000102.1 GCA_021740175.1 Bacteroidales bacterium | reverse complement strand
CCGCAACCCATTGGGATACTCCTGGAAGGGCAATTCAGTTCTTTGTTTCAGAACCGAGTACCTCAGGAGATTATGGATAGTAAGATTATCGATTTTCGGAAAAAGAGTGACCCAACAACCATGGTCGTCTTTTCAGACGGGGATATTATAGAAAATCAATTACATTACAGTCGGGGGTATCCCCTGCCTTTGGGCTATGATCAGTTTACACAAAAAACCTATGGAAATAAGGACCTGGTGTTAAATACCATCAATTATTTGACGGGTCAGGAAGGTATCCTTGCAGCCCGGGCTAAAGACTTTAAAATCCGGCTTATGGATAAAAACCGGATCGAGGATTTAAGAGTTGAATTACAATTATTAAATACCGCAGTTCCCGTTTTAATTGTCATTATTTTTGGGTTGATTCGCATACAACTCAGAAAAAGAAAATATACCCGTAACTAAAAACTAGCGATAATGAAGAGAAAGAATTTGATAATATTGATAGTCACGGGAGTATTGCTCCTAACGGCTGTTGGCCTGATCCTTTCCCAGGAGAGCACTACGCTTAATAAAGAAGAGAATGCTTTTGCTGTGGAAGATACGGCGTCGGTTACTAAGATATTCCTGGCCGATAAAGATGGTCACCAAGTGCTTTTGAATAAGAAACAGCCTGATAAATGGATGTTGAATGATTCGCTGCCGGCCCAGCAGGAAAGTGTGGATCTACTTCTTGAAACGATTCACAAGCTGGCTATTGACCATCCTGTTTCTAATGCCGCACATAATAGTGTGGTTTCCCGCCTTGCGTCAAGGTCTGTAAAAGTAGAAGTTTACCAGCAGCTTTATCGTATCAACCTTTTCGATAAAATTAAGCTCTTTCCATACGAGGAGAATACCAAGACTTTCTTCGTAGGAGGCGAAACAAAGGATAAAATGGGCACTTATATGCTTATGGAAGGGGCTGATAAACCCTATGTAGTTGCCATTCCCGGATTCAGAGGCTTTGTCTCCACACGTTTTACCGCAAGATTCAGAGACTGGCGTTCCCACATTATTTTTAACAGCGACATCAAGGAGATAGAGTCGCTGGCTATGAAATTTCATAATGAGCCGGAAAAATCTTTTCGCATCGAGGTCGAAGATAGCAGAAGTTTTAGCCTCTATGATATTTCCGAGCAAAAATATGTACCCGATTTTGACACCATAAAAGTGATAGAATATTTAACGGCTTATAGAGATTTGCGCTTTGAAAGTTGGTTGAATTATATACCTGACCGTAAAAAAGATTCCATAACCTCGCAAGAACCCATGTATGGCATTCATCTCAAGGGAAAAGATGGCGGGGAGCAGCATGTTAAAACCTATAAAAAGGAAACGCCTAAAAAGCGGAAAAATATTCAGGGGAAGCCCCTTGGCTATGACCCGGACCGGATGTATGCCACCATAAACGACGGAAACGATTTTGTGTTGGTGCAGTTTTTTGTATTTGATAAGATTCTAAAGCCCATTGGTTATTTTACGGGCGATTATGAACTTGAAAAGCCCTCGCGCGGTTTCCGGGAAGTACAGACGCAATAAAAATTATTGATAAAAGAAAAGCCGGTAAGTTTAAAAATTTACCGGCTTTTAAGTTGAAAGCAATAGACGCAATAATGGACAGGGTTGTATTTAAAGTTTATCTAATCCCTGCCTTGAAATGCTTTAGACAGCGCCCTGGGCAAGCATAGCATCCGCTACTTTAACAAACCCCCCTATATTGGCGCCTTTAACGTAGTTGATACTTCCGTCATCTTCTTTACCGAACTTCACGCATGTTTCATGAATATCTTTTATGATAGTGTGAAGACGTTGATCCACTTCTTCGCGTGTCCATGAAATACGCAATGCGTTTTGCGACATTTCAAGCCCCGATACGGCCACGCCACCTGCATTGGCGGCTTTACCCGGGCCATAAAGAATATTGTTATTCTGGAAAACTTCTACGGCTTCGGGCGTGGAAGGCATGTTGGCTCCTTCGCTTATAACCTGGCAACCATTGTTTACTAACGTCTTGGCTTCTTCTTCGTTGATTTCATTTTGTATAGCACAAGGAAGAGCCACATCACACTTAATACTCCATGGTCTTTGTCCTTCATGAAATTCCGCATTGTACTTTTCAGCATATTCCTTAATGCGGCCACGCTTAACATTTTTGAGGTTCATTATATAATCCAGCTTTTCTTTATCAATACCATCCGGATCGTAAATAAAACCTCCTGAATCGGAGAGGGTAACTACTTTGCCGCCAAGCTCGGTTACTTTTTCTGTGGCAAATTGGGCGACATTCCCCGACCCTGAAATAGCCACGGTTTTTCCTTTCAGGTCTTCGTTATTATTTGTCTTGAGCATTTCTTCGGCAAAATAGGTGGCTCCATATCCGGTGGCTTCCGGGCGGATTTTACTGCCTCCCCATTCAAGACCTTTACCGGTTAAAACACCGGTAAATTCGTTTTTCAGACGCTTATATTGGCCGAATAAGTAGCCTACTTCACGTCCCCCTACGCCGATGTCGCCTGCAGGTACGTCTGTATTCGGGCCGACATGACGGTAAAGTTCGGTCATAAAACTTTGGCAGAAGCGCATGACTTCATTGTCGGATTTACCCTTAGGATCGAAGTCAGAGCCTCCTTTTCCACCTCCCATAGGAAGGGTTGTCAGACTGTTTTTGAAGACTTGTTCGAAGGCGAGAAATTTCAAAGTACCCAGGTTTACCGTGGGATGGAAGCGTAATCCTCCTTTATAAGGCCCGATGGCGCTATTCATCTCTATTCTGAAGCCTTTGTTGACTTGAATCTCTCCTTTATCATCAATCCAGGGAACGCGGAACATGAGCACCCTTTCCGGTTCTACCATGCGCTCGAGGATTTTAGCTTCTTTGTATTTAGGGTTTTCTTCAATGTAAGGTATCAGCGATTCGACAACTTCATGAACCGCTTGGTGAAATTCCACTTCACTAGGATTTTTGGCGATAACTTTCGCCATAAAGTCATTTACTTTTTGTTCTAATACATTTGCCATAATTTGTTTTTTTTTGGTTTTAGTGTGTCATTAAATTCAATTCAATTTTATGAAATAGAATTTTGAATTGTAAATAATCCGGGGATAAAACAACAAAAACCGTAAAAAATTCAGGGAAACTCGCAAAACCTTTGGGTAAAATCCGCAGCAGTAAAATGCGGCATTATGTTTTAGGTTGAATAAGGTGTTTTGAAACTAATGCTTTTATGGGGACATAGACAGCCAGAGGCTGCAAGAATTCCGGGTCAAAACGAAGACGTTTAGACCAACCTCTCTAATGTTGATTGTACGGTCTAAAGTTCAAATGAAAACTAAAACGGCCAAAATTGGTCAATTAGCTGGTTAGAAGTATCAACAGACCTTTGAAGTATAATGATTAGATTCCTCCTCCTTTCATTGCGCTTCAAACCATAGTGAAAATGTCAAAGGATGTGAAAGCGCAATTCCAGTCATTCCGACGACTCATGTTTCGCACTATCAGGTATTTTCATTATCCATAATCATTAGATGCGAAACATGGGGAGGAGGAATCCTTCAGTACCTCTAATGAAGGCTTATTAAAAACCGACATGAAAGCTTTTAGGTCAATTCTTGATTAATTGTTTACGGGATATCCACATTGTTTCATTGGGCTTAATCACCAACACATCAATGGGACCGCCCACGGTTTTGGGCCGGGGTAAGAATCTGACCGAATCAATGGTTGTTCTTATGGCATAAACGGCAAAATCTATCGAATCCTGGAGCGTGAAAAAATTCCATGGAATTTGGTAGTGGGGCATTTTTTTAAAATTCCCATTATTATCTTTCGTGTAAACGGGTTGCAATAGCCTTGCCAGGATGTCTCCTTCACCGCCCCATGTAGCTCCGTGGGAAGGCTCTCCGTTGGGTCTGTCGGGATTTACCTGCTCCACGCTATTGCGGTTGGGCGCTACTTTATATACCATTTGTTTTGATCTGTTATCCGTTTCTTCATAACCGGCGACATGGAAACCGACATCGGGTAATGGCTCAAAAGCTCTGAAATGTTGATTCAGTTCCTGAGCCAAACCCGTTACTGTAGGCTGCGAGGAAAGATGCTCCCGGATAAAAGTGTCAATATACCCGCTTATAGGTGCTCCTTGAATATCAGCTTTTCCGAATGTGGAGACTCCTATCTTCCCGTCGGCCAGAAAAGTTTTATAATTTGAATCGCTCATCCCTGCCGCTAATAAAGTCTGTTCGCCCTGGGGTGTTTTTTGTTGCGCATTGAGCGTTAGACGGCTGTCTGAAGCCATTACAATGCCTTCTCTTGTGTAAAGTGTAATAACAAATGACATAATATTATATTTTTTTGTGCATCTTTAGTATAAATTGGTGCCGGGAGCCGTTTTTATCACAATTGTATAATATCGTTCTTAATGGCAAACTTCACCAGGTCAACCGTTGTTTTAAGATTAATTTTTTTCATGATATTATTTTTGTGTGATTCTACGGTTCTCACACTGATAAAAAGTTCTTCGGCAATCTCTGTGTTCGTGTAACTTTCGCCAAATAAACGGATAATCTCCCGTTCCCTGTAGGTCAGTTGAGCCATTCCTTGGTCGTCATTATTATGTTCTTTCAGGTAGTTTGAGAGCAGGATGTTTGATATCGTCCGACCATTGAACTCATAGCCATTCCGTAAAGTGTACACCGCCTCCTTCAGTTCTTTTTCGCCGTCATCTTTGCTCAGGTAACCATTAGCTCCCGCTTTGATAGTACGCAAGATGAAATGTTCATTATTATGCATCGTGTTGATAAGCACCTTGATATTTGGGTAATTCTTACAGATTTTTTGTATCTGGTTGATCAGTATCTCATCCATTTTGTAAATGTTGATAAGCAGAATATGGCTGGTAAGTGCATTGAGTTTTGGCATAAGCACCGAAAGGTGAGAGACGCAATCAATAACTTGTATGTCTTCGGTTTGATGGAGGATAGATTTTATCCCATCACAAACCAACCGATGTTCATCAACAATGAGGACTCTAATCATAAACTCATAAATAAAAGCGTTAAGCAATGTAGCAAAAATACTGAAATTTTGTATTTTCATACAATAAAGAAGTAACAGGATCAAGAGTTATGAATCAGAATAAAGACACCAATCATATAGATGAGCTGATAGCGGAGAACAGGGAGCGCACCAAGGAATTGGCTACGATCAACAAAACCACGGGTATTATTTCAGAGGGGAAGTCCATTGATGAGACGCTATCCAAAATATGCCGAATTCTTCCTGCCGGGTGGCAGTATCCCCAATATACGGTTGCTCGTATCAGGTATGGAGGTAAAGAATTTCGTACTCGTGATTTTGAGATAACCGAATGGTCGCAAAAAGAGCGTTTTGTAACGATTGATAATAAGGTGGGTTCTTTTGAAGTCTACTACACGAAACAGTTTGTTACGCTCGACGAAGGCCCCTTCCTTAAAGAAGAGAGAGATTTGATAAAAAATCTCGCCGAGATGACTTGTGGCTATATTAACAGCATTAAAGCCAAGAAATTATATAGCTTCAAAGAGCAATCGCAACCTATCCCCAAAAGTGATGAAGGAGGGAAAAAGAAAATCACTAACCGGCAACTGCTGCGCCGTTTTTTGAATAAGAGCAACTACAATCGCGATATCTATCATGATTTAATGCCATTCAAAGTCAAAGAAATTCTCCTTTTTGCGAATCTCTATGATGCCTTCACTATTGAACGTGAAGGGCGTTTCTCGGAGCATGTGCTTGGCGAATATCACCAGTTAAACCTAACCTCCATGCCGCGAATTACGGGAGTTTCTTCCGAGGAAGAACTCGAGCACGAAATGAGTATAAAACATTTTGACCTGATAATTTTTATGGTGGGCCTGGATGTCAAGACACCGGTGGATATGGCCCGCAAAGTAAAAAAGGCTTATCCTTATATCCCGATCCACGCCTTGTTGAATAATAATAGCAATATTGGCATGGTGGAGAAAGAATTGGGGAATGAGGATATTATTGACAAAATATTTGCCTGGAATGGTGAATCGAAAGTGTTCTTCTCCATGATTAAAAATGTAGAGGATAAGATCAATGTAGAAAATGATACCCAGGTTGGCCTCGTAAGGGTCATTTTGTTGGTGGAAGATTCCCCGAAATACTATTCACGATACCTGCCTATCCTTTACAAAATTCTCATGGAACAAACCCGCCGTATTATTGAGGATGTGAGTACCGACGAGCTTTATAAAGTGTTGCGCATGAGGGCAAGACCCAAGATTCTTCATGCCACCACTTATGAAGAAGCCATGAGGATCTACAAGAAGTATAGAGAGTACATGCTTTGCCTTATTTCGGATGTGAAGTTTGAAAAAGATGATGAAGTCAGGGATGAAGCGGGATTTGAATTAGTCAGTAAAATTCGTGATATGGATAATTCTTTGCCCATCGTCATTCAATCCTCCAACCCGGAAAATTCCAATCATGCGTACCAGTACAGGGCAAGTTTTATCAATAAATCATCCGAAACGCTGGAACAAGACCTAAGAAGTTTTATTAATTACCACCTGGGCTTTGGTAATTTCATCTACCGCGATAAAGAAGGGAAACAAATCGCTACGGCGAAATCATTGAAAGAGTTTGAGCAACGTTTGCGCACTATTCCCGATGATTCGCTTCTCTATCACGGAAGGAAGAATCATTTTTCGTTATGGCTTATGGCCAGGGGAGAAATACAGGCTTCCAGGATCCTTAGCCCGCATAAGGTTTCTGATTTTGATTCGGCGGACGAAATTCGAAACTATATGCTCGATGTCATCTCTAAATTTAGGAATGAGCAGAATAAAGGAAAAATCATCCCCTTTGAGGAATCGGCTATCCTCGATCCCAGCAATATTATCAGATTGGCTGATGGCGCTCTTGGCGGGAAAGGTAGAGGGCTTGCTTTTATAAACACACTGATTAACAATTTTGATTTTTCCAAACAGCTCCCGGACATCAATATCAGTTTCCCCAAGACTTCTATAATTGGTACCGATGAGTTCGAATATTTTATGAATCGTAACGGTCTTTATGATTACGTGCTCGAAGAGGCCGATTATGATTATATCAAAGAGATTTTCCTGAGATCGAAGTTGACAGACCGTTTGGTAAAGCGCTTGAAAACACTGTTGCGTAAAATCGATAAACCGCTTGCCGTAAGATCGTCAGGGTTATTTGAAGATTCGCTTACACAACCATTTGCCGGCATTTATGACACATTTATCTTACCCAATAATCATAATAATTTCAGGGTGAGAGTACAACAACTTAGTGATGCCATTAAACTCGTTTATGCCTCTGTATATTCCGAAACCGCGCGAAGTTATATCCATGCTATCGATTATAAGATTGAAGAAGAAAAAATGGCAGTTGTTATCCAGGAAGTCGCCGGTACTCAACATGATAATTACTATTATCCTCATATCAGTGGCGTAGCCCAATCTTATAATTATTATCCCATATCGCATATGGAGCCCGATGAAGGGTTTGTGGTGGCAGCTCTCGGATTGGGTAAGCATGTTGTGGAAGGTGAAAAGGCCTATCGGTTTTCACCGAAATATCCTGATGCCGAAATAAATTCAACCAAAGAGCTGGTGCAAAATTCCCAAACCCGCTTATGGGCATTGGACCTCTCTAAAGATGAGTTTGACCTGAAGCAGGGCGATGAAGCCAGTTTAGCGCGGTTGGATCTGGATACGGCGGAAAAACATGGTGTCCTTAAGCATACGGCTTCGGTCTATGATTTGGAGACGGAAACCCTTCATGCCGGAGTTAGTAAATACGGCCCTCGTATAATTAATTTCGCTGATATTCTGAAGTATAAATATATCCCGCTGGCCAGAACCATCGAAGTTGTGCTGGATGTGGTGGAAGAAGCTATGGGATCGCCCGTTGAAATCGAGTTCGCTGTGGATTTGAACAGAGATAAAGAATTGAAAGCTTCTTTTTACTTGCTTCAAATTAAGCCCCTCATAGGAAAAATGCAGCATTATGAAGTTGACCTTAATGAAATTCCACAGGAAAAACGTCTGCTTTACTCGGAACAGATTATGGGTAATGGCGTGATTGAAGGTATTACAGATGTGGTATTTATTGACCGGGGACGTTTTGATAAGTCCAAAACCCAGGAAATGGCTAAGGAGATAGAACAGATTAACGAACAAATGAAAAAGGAGAACAGGAGATATGTATTGATAGGTCCGGGGAGATGGGGCACACGCGACCGCTGGATAGGTATCCCCGTAAATTGGCCGCAGATATCAAATGCCAAAGTGATTGTCGAAACCGGCCTTAAGGATTTTCCGTTGGATGCCTCCTCGGGCTCTCACTTTTTCCATAATGTCGCCAGTATGAACGTAGGATACTTCTCTATCCTTTCCGATAATTCCAATTGTTATATAGATTGGAAAAAGCTTGAAAATTTGGAGGTATTCAATCAACCTTTTTACTTTAAACATGTTAGGTTGGATGAACCTTTAGGAATTAAAATGGATGGAAGAAACCGTTTTGCGATTATTCACTTTTAAAACACATGAGATATGAATACGATTTATAAATTAATAACGATTGTGGCTTTGACCTTGGCCATGACTCTTAGTTCCTGTGACGAAGTTGATGAGTTACTCACTTTTACCTTCAACAATGAGACAAATTTCACTATCGAAAATCAAACTGAAACGGACGTGCCTTTTGATATACCTACGCCCGATATCACTACTAATTCCTCACAGGAATTTAAAAATAATAATACGGCATCGGATCTTGTTAAGGAGATAAACCTTAATCAAATGACGCTCACCATTACATCGCCGGACGATTTTACTTTCAGTTTTTTGAAATCGCTACAAATATATATTTCCACTGATGAAGAGGATGAGACAGAAATTGCTTATAAAGATGATATACCGGAAGATGCCACCAGCATTGAGATGGAAACTCACGGTGATAAGGACTTAAGCCCTTATGTAAAAGGAGATACATATGATCTGAGGTTTGAGGCTGTAATCCGTAAAGTTATCACTCAGGATGTCACAATCAAAGCCGAAATGGAATATAAGGTAAGGGCCGACCCGCTTTAACGGGAAGCTTATCCTTTACAGGAAATATTGGCTCTGCAAGTTTCACGCAGTACCTATGCGTATTCCACCTAAAGGGGTGATGCCCGCCTAACCCTGCTGTTTTTTTTATAGACTTATTCTTGACATTAGCATTGTTATAATCTTATCGTATACAGAATATTAGGGGAAATCATTTATTTAGATTGTATACAAATTTTTGTGAATCAGGGAAAAAAAATTGTGCACACCTTAACAATTAATAATTTTATCAAACATAAAAGATGCATTTTTTCTAGATAAAATTATTAATTGATCATGCGAATTCAAAGAATACCCTTACCGGAACAAGAGGCGGTTCAAGAAGAATCGGAGGAACTTGATTTGAGTGTCCTCGACCCGCTTATCGATAAGTACAGGAACAAAAAAGGTAATGTCATACCTCTCTTGCAGGGAGCCCAGCAAAGATTGGGTTACATCCCCAGGGAGGCTTTTGAGAAAATATCGCGCGAAACCGGCTTGGAAAAGAGCCAATTGTATGGAGTAGCCACTTTTTATGCGCAATTCCGGTTGAGCCCGGTAGGAAAAAATATTATCAAAGTCTGCCATGGAACGGCCTGCCACGTACAAGGAGCTGAAGATATTACCGATGCGCTGGAAGATTCCTTAAAAGTGAAAGACGGCGAGACAACCGAAGATATGATATTTACCCTGGAGTCAGTCGCCTGCCTGGGCTGTTGTTCATTGGCGCCTGTCATGATGATCGGGGAAGAAACTTACGGCAAACTTACACGGGATAAAGCCGTCAAGGTGATTAAGAATATCAGGATCCGGGAAAAACAAAGCAATTCATAGTCAGGAAAAAAGATCAGTTATGAATGATACAAAAGTAATAGTGGGTTTGGGCAGTTGCGGCATTGCTGCAGGTGCAAACAAAACTTATCAAAAGATAAAAGAGCTAAAAGGTGCCGAGAACCTGGATTTTGAACTTAAACAGACAAGCTGTGTGGGGATGTGCTACCGGGAGCCTTTAGTGGAAATTGTCGATGAATCCGGTTCTTATCTCTACGGCGATGTCGACGAAGACCGGGCGGTAGATATATTGGATAAACATATCGGGGGCGGTGAGCCTGTAAAAAATTATGTCGTGAAATCCGATTTATTTGATACCGGGCGGGATCAAGAATTCCTGGAAGGACAGGTTAAAATCGCCCTCCGGCATTGCGGACATATCGACCCCGAATCCATCGACGAATATATAGCCCAGGAAGGTTATGCTGCTTTGCATAAAATTGCTAAAGAGAATATTCCCCGCGAAGATATTATCAACGAAGTTATGGAATCCGGAATAAGAGGCCGTGGTGGCGGCGGTTTCCCAACAGGAAAAAAATGGCGATTTGCATACAATTATACCTCCGAGGAAAAATATATTATTTGCAACGCCGACGAAGGCGACCCGGGAGCTTTTATGGATCGCTCCTTACTGGAAGGCGATCCGCATGCCGTACTTGAAGGGATGGTTATAGGGGGTTATGCCATAGGAGCTTCGCAGGGAGTGATCTATTGCCGGGCGGAGTATCCGCTGGCTGTTAAAAGGCTCAACCTGGCTATCAAGCAAGCCCGGGAGCGCGGTTATTTGGGAGAAAATGCCGGCGGTATTCAAGGATTTCATTTCGATATCATGGTCAAGGAAGGAGCCGGTGCATTTGTCTGCGGGGAAGAAACCGCTCTTATTGCCTCTGTTGAAGGTAAACGCGGCATGCCCAGAAAACGGCCTCCTTACCCTGCAGAATTGGGCTTGTGGAATAAGCCTACCAATATTAATAATGTTGAAACCTATGCTAACGTGCCTTATATCATCCATAAAGGGGCTTCCGAATTTTCCAGGTATGGAAGCGAGAAAAGTAAAGGTACCAAAGTATTTGCTTTAGCGGGTAAGGTCAATCACTCAGGACTTGTAGAAGTCCCCATGGGCATGAGTATACAAGACATCATCTTCGAATTGGGCGGAGGAATTATCGGTGGTAAAGAATTTAAAGCCGTACAGATGGGAGGCCCCTCAGGAGGATGTATTCCCAATTATTTAGCCGATACATTGGTGGATTACGATTCGGTGAGTGCCACCGGGGCGATTATGGGCTCCGGCGGTATGGTGGTGATGGATGAAACCACCTGTATGGTGGATGTCGCTAAATTCTTCCTCAATTTTACCCAGGAAGAAAGCTGCGGAAAGTGCACCTTCTGCCGTATGGGGACGAAAAGAATGCTGGAAATCCTCGAGCGTATCACCGATGGGGAAGGCCAGGAAGGAGATATTGAAGAGCTGGAAGATCTGTCGCGGCAGATTATAGATAACTCCCTTTGTGGTTTGGGACAAACCGCTCCCAATCCCGTGCTCACGACAATCAAGTATTTCAGGGATGAGTACGAAGCCCATATCCGGGATAGAAAGTGTCCGGCAAAGGTTTGTAAACCGCTGTTGACATACACGGTAGACCCGGAAAAATGTACAGGTTGCCTGGTATGTGCCCGGAAATGTCCCACAGGTGCTATAAGCGGCGAGAAAAAGCAAGTGCATGTTATTGACCAGGAGCTCTGTATCAAATGCGGGGACTGCTATAACCGATGCAACTTTGATGCAATCATCGTTTCTTAAATAAATGTGTAAATAATAAACCAAGAATATCATGGCAGATCGTTTAAACGTCATCTTAAACGGCAAAAGAGTAATCGGATATAAAGGAGAAACCAT
>JAIPAH010000101.1 GCA_021740175.1 Bacteroidales bacterium | reverse complement strand
CGTATCATCTGGACGATGCCTCGCAGGATATGACTTTCCTGGAACTGCTGGATGCATTGAATGAGAAACTTATTGTGGAAGACAAAGACCCGGTAGCTTTTGAGCATGATTGCCGGGAAGGCATCTGCGGGAGCTGTGCAATGATGATTAACGGACGACCCCACGGCCCGGGAGAGGAAACGACCACCTGCCAGCTCAACATGAAGGCCTTCCGCGATGGCGATACAATCACAGTTGAGCCATGGAGAGCCCGGGCTTTTCCTGTCATTAAAGACCTCGTGGTTGACCGCAGCGCTTTTGAAAAAATTATGGAAGCCGGCGGATTTGTTGATGTGGATGTGAGCGCGGTACCAGATGCGAATACTTCCCCGGTAACCAAAAAAAATGCTGAAGAAGCTTTTGATGCTGCCGTATGCATCGGGTGTGGAGCATGCGTGGCTGCATGTAAGAACTCTTCGGCAATGCTCTTTGTAGCAGGCAAAGTTTCCCAGTATGCTTTGTTGCCTCAGGGGCAGATGGAAGGATTGCAGCGGGCCTGGAATATGGTGGCTAAAATGGATGAGCTGGGATTTGGGTCCTGC
The DNA here is from genome assembly GCA_021740175.1 of Bacteroidales bacterium. Taxonomy (GTDB): domain Bacteria; phylum Bacteroidota; class Bacteroidia; order Bacteroidales; family JAIPAH01; genus JAIPAH01. Next base: position 11,343 of record JAIPAH010000101.1, on the reverse strand, counting down.
ACAAATACGGGAGCCTGCGAAGCCGAGTGCCCTAAAGGTGTCAGCCTGGCCCACATAGCCCGTTTGAATCGCCAGTTCCTGAAAGCCGGCTTCAAAAAAGTAGGAGAAGAAAAAAGCTGAGTGCTTGAAGCGTCATTTCCTTCGTCCGATCTTTGGCGGACAGGGAAATACCGTTGATAACAAAACAAGGAGGTTGTTTATGGCAGTTGTCTTGTAAAACCTCCATCTCCCCATAAAAGCGGGGGAGAGTAATTTATCGCAAATGTACCGAACAAATAGAATTGATTAAATCCTGAATTTTGATTACAATCTTTATGATTATTTTACACCGAGGGTTTTTAAAAGTCTCCCCTGCTTGCAGGGGAGATTTAGAGGGGTAGATGGAACGCCGGAATTCTAATAATATCTCCAATTTTTTGATTCCCTGATTTACGAGTCCGGTCTAAAAAGGTTAAAAATAGTTTCTCACCTGTCAACATAAGTTTTGGTTTTTCCTCCATCATCGACAGGTAGGTTTGGATTTTATCTGTCTGAGAAGGAAAGGTTTTGAACTTTGAACCTGGGATTTTATTCAAGGATTTTAAAATAATGTCATTTATAAATCAATCAACTATATCTTAGAATAGAAGTAAATTTTTTATGGCCGGGGAAAACAGGTTGAATTTACGACTTTTGGTTCCAGGTTTTTTTAGTAGGCGCTGTATCTTTGGGGTTCGTTAAAGAAACTTGTATATTCACCCGATAAAATCGCAGGAAAATGAGGAGTTATTTTTGGGTTCTGATATTACTACTATTGTTTTCTTCATCACTGATGGGGCAGGTGTTTACATCGCCCCTTTTGCAAAATGATTATAAACAGCTAACAACCAACCATCAGCTTAACCGGTTTCTGGATAGTCTGCAGACAAGCTCTGCGATTATAACTATAGATACTGCCGGCTTTTCGGCCCGGAACAGACCCATACCCTTACTAAAAATTTCTGAGGATAGCATGAAAAGCCAAAAACCGAAGGTCTTTTTCTTTGCCCAACAGCATGGTGACGAGCCATCCGGAAAAGAAGGGATGTTGTTATTGGCTGAGGATTTTGCTTTCGGGAATCTGGATTATATTCTTAGCGAAATTGATATTCTGATGATTCCCCAGGCCAATCCGGATGGAGGTGATGCTCATCAAAGATATACGGCGGAAGGCGTTGATATGAACCGCGATCATCTTCTTATGGAGTCTCCCGAGGTAAAGGTAATTGAAGATGTTTTTGATAAGTATAGACCCGAAGTCACTGTTGATATCCATGAATATGGTTCTTATGGAAAATCATGGAAAGAATTTGGTTATCGCCGCGATTTTGATATCCAGGTAGGAACGCTGACCAATCCCAATGTCTCGGATTCGATTATTAAATATCAGAAAAAGGAAATGCTTCCTTTCTTAGAGCAGGAAATCACACAGCAGGGTTATTCTTTTTTTGAATATACTTTAGGGCACTTTCCTTCCGGAGAAAGGCTGCGGCATAGCACAACAGATATCAACGACGGACGCCAAAGCCTCGGAATCACCAACACCTTATCCTTCATTGTGGAAGGAAAGAATGGTAAAGATAGTACTCATCGCATACGAGAGCGGGCTTTCAGCCAATATCATACCGGTAAAGCTTTCCTCAATTTTGTGTTCAGGAATACCGATACGATTGGTGAATTAGTGCATCAACAACGTCAATCTCTCAAAGAGCATCCCCCCGGAGATAGTACCATTATTCGTATGGATCATTTTGACGGGGAAGAACCATTAGATTTTCCGTTAAAATCTCTCAAAACCGGGGAAGATACTGTTTTTGTGGTGGAGGATTATCATTATAAAATCAAGCCCTTGCTAAAGGTTGAAGAACCGCATGGATACCTGGTTCCGAAAGGGGATACGGCCCTGGTCAATATTGTAAGGAACAATCATTTTAAAAGGGATACGGTTCTTAAAAGGAGTAGCCGCACAATTATGGGGTATGAAACTATAGAGGTCGAGATCGTGGAAAATGAAGGACTAAAAAACAAAAATCCTATGACCATTAAACAATTGATGAATCATGTAAAATACGAGAAATATTATTACATCCCTGTGCAGCAGATTCGGCGGAATAAAATCATTCAGGCATTCGAACTCAAAGCCATGTGGGGTATTGGGAATTACGATAAATTTAATCAGCTCATCAAAAAAGGCAAATTGTTTCCCGTTTTACGGGTAGAATAATTTTTTTAGGGTGAATTCCGGGATATCCTGTTTTAATATGCTGAAATGACGAAGGCTTCTGATTCTATTACCGGATCAATTTAAATAGCAATGGCTATAGTCAAGTATTCACTAACAAGCAGGCTATTTAAGCATTTCCTTTGCTTTCTCGGAAATCCCCTGAGCATCAAAGCCGCACTCCCTGTGTAGCTCTTCCGGCAGACCTTGTTCGATTACTCGGTCGGGAACGCCAAGGAAAGCAATTTCGCTATTATAGCCGTAGCTGTTTTTAAACTCCGTCAAGCTGCTCCCCAACCCGCCAATTATGCTTCCGTCTTCTATGGTGATAATTTTAGAAAATTTTCGGAAGATTTCATGAAGCAGGGTATGATCAAGGGGTTTTAAAAAACGCATGTTGTAGACCGCTGCTTCGATATTTTCAGATGATAGCGTCTCAGCTGCTTTCATGGCAAAATTCTTCGGATGCCCCAGGGCTACCAAAGCAATATCTCTTCCCTCTCTTACTTGTTCCCCTTTCCCGACAGGCATCTCTTTCATCGGTTTTTCCCAATCGGTCATTACGCCTCGTCCCCGCGGATAACGAATTACAAAGGGTCCCTTTTGGCCAAGCTGTGCGGTATACATCAAATCGCGTAATTCCTCTTCGTTCGAGGGTGCCGAGATAGTCATATTGGGAATGGCGCGGAAGTACGCCAAATCGTAGACGCCGTGATGAGTAGCGCCGTCCTGTCCAACCAGGCCGCCGCGGTCGAGGCAGAAGGTTACATCCAGGTTTTGTAAGGCTACATCATGGATAGCTTGGTCATAAGCGCGTTGCATAAATGTGGAATAAATATTGCAAAAAGGCTGCATACCCCGCATAGAAAGCCCCGCAGAAAAGGTGACGGCATGCTGTTCCGCAATGCCCACATCAAATGTTCTCTCCGGGAATTCTCTCATCATGGTATTGAGAGAACTACCTGTCGGCATGGCCGGAGTTATGGCGGTTATTTTTTCGTTATTCTTAGCCAGCTCCAGGATAGTTTTACCAAATACATACTGGTATTTTGGCGGAATTTTTTCTTTATCGGTTTCTTTTTTAATTTCCTCGCCCGTATTTTTATCAAATTTTCCAGGAGCATGAAATCTTACCTGGTCTTTTTCAGCCATTTCAAAGCCTTTGCCTTTTTTGGTCACGCAGTGCAGGAGCTTTGGTCCTGAAATGGTTTTCAGGTCACGAAGGATTTTAACAAGGGAAAGGACATCATGGCCGTCAACCGGCCCGAAATAACGGCAATTGTAAGCCTCAAAAAGATTGCTTTTATCGAGTAGAGTGGATTTTACGGCATTGCTGATTTGGCGCACTAAAGCTCTTGAGTTTTTGCCGTATTTCGTGTTGCCGCCCATTAGGCGCCACACCAAATCTTTAGCCCGATTATACGTTTTAGAGGCTGTAATGTGAGCCAGGTATTCCTTTAAAGCACCCACAGTGTTGTCAATAGCAATCCCGTTATCATTAAGGATAATCAGAATGTTGGAGTTACTAATCCCCACATTGTTGAGGGCTTCCATGGCCATACCCCCGGTCATGGCTCCGTCGCCAATGATAGCGATATGTTGTCTGCCGTTGTCATCCATTAATGAAGAGGCCACTGCCATCCCTAATGTAGCTGATATGGAGGTGGAAGAATGACCTACTCCGAAAGCGTCGTACTCACTTTCGAAGATATTCGGAAAGCCGCTCAAGCCTTTATAAGTCCTGTTAAGATGAAACTTGTCTCTTCTTCCCGTAAGAATCTTATGGGCATACGCTTGATGCCCCACATCCCAAACAATTTTGTCATAAGGCGCATTGAAAATGTAGTGCAAGGCAAGCGTAATTTCCACCGAACCAAGATTGGCTCCTACATGTCCCGGATTTTGGGATACAGCATCAATTATGAATTGCCGAAGCTCTCCGGCCAAAGGGACTAATTCTTCTTCTTTTAGCTTTTTTAAATCGTCTGGCCCATCAATGCGCGACAGAATTTTCCCCGGAGTAAGTTCCATGATTTTTATTTTGCTCTCCAACAAGTTCATGCAAAGTTAGAATTTTTTAATTTCTGTTCTTCTTATTTTAAAGCATAAGATTTAAAAGACCTCCATATGGCCTTGTGCCATCCTGCCACCAACTATTAATGAATGAAAACGAGTAAGGTGTTATTCGAATAATTTGAATCCCGATTTGAGTTGATATATATCAATGCAGCGACTGAGTTAACGCAATATCAAAACTTTATAGAAATACAAAAGCTTAGAATGAATTTAAATTATTACAAAAATTTTTTATAATATGCCAACATCCAAATATATAATCATCTCTATATAATATAAGGGAGGAAATTTGTTTACTTTTTATTACTTTAGCTGATTGAAATGAAGAAGAAAAAGAAATTAAATATATAATTAAGCGGAGGGAAGATGTTTGCATTGGGGATATTTGTTTCACCGCTGCCATATGCTGTTTTAGTGGCATTTTATGCCTTCTACATGCTATTGGTGCATGTCAATGATGCATATGATAAGCAGGATCGGTTAGCGAATGACCCCGGTAAGCACCTCGAATTAGAAGATCAGTCAACTTCTATAAACACATCCACATTTTTTGTGGTAAGTTCTGATCTGAATGATTTAAAAAATCAGCTCTCGCCTAAAGACCTTTGCATCTCAACGATTCGATTTGATTTTACTAATAATCTGCCTTCAGGAAAACCTGCTTATGTTTGTGTGTTTAATCGGTTTTTACTGAGTGAATTTATTGCAGCAAGACCCCCTCCGGTAGTTTGATTTTTCTTTTGACTTTTTTCATGTTTTAAATTTTCCACGTGCCTGAAAGGCATCGATGTTCCAATGTTATTATCATTTATAGATAATAGACATGTGGATGTAAATGGTAATAAATAGATTACATCATTCAAACTATTAACCGGATTATTTTATGCAAATAATCATTCGAAAATTAATCATTGTGATAGTTGTGTTCTCCAGTCAATTTTTATGGTTTGTTAAATTCAAAAATAGCGTTTACAAAAGATGATATTACCTTCAGCCTGTGGGGGAAAAATATCCTCGATACGGACTATCAGTCCTTTTACTTTCAGGCCATTGGTAATTCCTACGTTCAAATGGGTCAGCCCGCACTGTATGGGTTGAGACTCGATGTACAATTTTAGAAAATGGTTAAAGAGCAATTCACCAAATATGGTACTTTACTAAGTCTGTATGTCGCCCAGGCGATTCCGATGAGTTTTTTCTCCACGGTTGTTCCCGTGATTATGCGCCAGGAGGAATATTCATTGGAATCGATCGGGCTGATACAGCTTGTCAAACTGCCCTGGATTCTTAAATTCCTGTGGGCGCCTTATGTTGACAGTAAAAACAATACCGGCCGGGATTACAAACGATGGATAATTATATCGGAAATATTTTATGCGATGATTATCCTGAGTATTGGCTTTCTCGACCTGGGCAATAATTTTATTACCATTATTGTGTTGATGGTGATTGCTTTTACGGCTTCGGCCACCCAGGATATAGCCACCGACGCCTTTGCCATTCTATCCCTACAAAAGAAAGAACGCAGCCTTGGAAATAGCATGCAGTCCTCGGGAAGTTTTATAGGGACATTGATGGGTAGCGGTGTTTTACTGGTGGTTTACCATCAATTTGGATGGAAGTTTCTTCTTATAGGGTTGGCGGCTTTTGTAACGGTAGCTATCCTTCCGGTGGTTTCCTTCAAGAAGAAGACACAGGAAGAACCGCAATATCAACCTCCCCGTCGCGTTTCCCTGAAAGATGTCGGATCATTTTTCCGCCAGCAGGGTATTATGCGCCGGGTGATATTACTGGCTATATTTTACTCGGGGATCATAGGAATATTGACCATGATTAAACCGTATCTGGTGGATATTAATTTTTCCGTTATGGAAATCGGGCTTGTATCCGGTGTCTATGGAACCAGCCTGGCCATTTTGGTTGCATTGCTTATGGGACAGCTTATTAAAAAATGGGGGAGACGTTTCTCAGTACGTTTTATTTCATTTTTGGGATTGATAGCTGCCACTTATTTTCTGTGGCTTTCGTATATTTCTATCACTTTTTACCATATTTTTGTTGGGGTAGCTTTAGTATGGGGCGCCTATGGGGCTTCATCGGTGATAATTTATACTATAGCTATGGATACTGTCCGCAAAGGACGTGAAGGCACGGATTTTACCCTGCAAATTGTGATTACTCATTTAAGTAGTCTGATAATTGCTGTTTCCAGCGGTAAAGTGGCCGATCTCGTAGGTTACAACGGTTTGTTCGCCATCGAGACAATAGTATGCATTTTAGTCATTATAGCAACATATTTTTTATACCAGGAAAAGAGAGAGATTGCATATGCTTATACAACGTGATTTACTTGAAAAATACAATAAAGCTGTACCACGATATACCAGCTACCCTCCGGCCAACTTTTTTAGCGATAAAGAAGCTGATACCGGAGTTACGGAATTGTTGCAGGCATCGAATAATGATCGCCCCGAGAACATTTCCTTATACATCCACATTCCTTTTTGTCCCCAGTTGTGTTTGTATTGTGGATGCAATACGACCATTACCGTTAACAAAAACTGGATGGCTGATTACCTGGAGGCTCTGAAAAATGAGATTGTTATGGTCGCCGCTCAGCTCTCCCAGAAGCGGAAAGTAACGCAGGTGCACTGGGGAGGAGGTACTCCCAATTATCTTGAGGCTTCACAGATTCAGGATATCATGAAGCTTTTGAATGAAAATTTTGTTTTTGATAAAGACCCTGAAATTGCCATTGAATGCAATCCGGCCTATCTCACCTACAACTATGTAGATAATTTGCTGGAAGCCGGATTTAATCGCTTTAGCATCGGGGTACAGGATTTTAAGGAGGATGTTTTGGATGCCGTGAATCGGGGACGCCCCAATATTCCTATTCAAGAGCTGAGCGATTATATCAGGAAAAAAGGAAAAGCAGCGGTAAACCTGGATTTTATGTATGGGTTACCCTACCAGGATGAAGCATCTTACCGGGAAACGATAAAACAGGTTTTGGCCATACAGCCCGACCGCCTGGTGACTTTTTCTTATGCCCATGTTCCTTGGTTCAAGAAAGCTCAGAAAAGCCTGGAAAAACACGGCCTTCCTTCTGCCGATGAAAAGCTGCGTCTCTTTGAGAATGCTTTTCAAATTATGACCGAAAACGGTTATGTGCCGATCGGGTTAGACCATTTTGCGAAAGCGGATGATGAATTATCTATTGCATTGAAAAACAACCGTTTACACCGAAATTTCCAGGGTTATGCGACGAGAGAAACGACCGGCCAGGTTTATGCCTTTGGTACCAGTGCTATCAGTCAGCTTGATTCGGCTTACTTCCAGAACACCAAGGAAGTAAACACTTACATAAATCGCCTGAAAGAAGGGCAGTGGCCTGCAGAAAAGATATATGAAGTGAATTTCGAAGAGAAGGTCCTGAGAGAAGTGATTAATGATATTATGTGCAACCGGCGGTTAAACTGGAAAGAAGTGGCAGACCGGATGGATACATCGGTAGATACGGTAAAATCTTTTAGTGCGGTGAAAGAAGAAGAGCTGGAAGGATTTTTTGCGGATGGTCTTATCGAATACAGTGAAAAAGGCATCACTGTTACTGATAAGGGAAGATTCTTTATAAGGAATATTGCCGCCGCTTTTGATCCGTTGGTGAAAGAAACGGATAAGAAATTTTCCAAATCGATATAGTTATATGGGTACAAAGGAACATTATGATGCAGTAATTATAGGTGCCGGTCTCACAGGGTTGACAGCAGCTTTTTATCTGAATAAGAAGGGGAAGAAAATTAAGGTGATTGAGAAACAACCTGTCGCCGGTGGGGTGATTCAAACGCATCGCAAAAATGGATTTGTTTTTGAGTCCGGGCCGAATACCGGGGTACTTTCAAACCCCGAGGCAGCAGAGCTATTGGAAGATTTGGACGGGAAGTGTAAATTGGAAATTGCCGATGAAACGGCCAAGCGCCGATGGGTCTGGAAAGGGGATGATTGGCATGAGCTGCCTTCCGGCTTGGTCAAAGGCGTTAAAACACCTTTGTTTAGTATGAAAGATAAACTCAGGATTGTGGGAGAACCTTTCAGAAAACCCGGAGAGAATCCTGACGAAACATTGGATGAAATGGTGAAGCGACGCATGGGTAAAAGTTTTTTGAATTACGCCATTGATCCTTTCATCCTGGGAGTTTACGCCGGTGACCCGTCTTACTTGGTACCACGCCACGCACTGCCCAAACTTTACAACCTGGAGCAGAACTATGGCAGTTTTATCGGGGGAGCCGTTAAGAAAAAGAAGGAAGAAAAATCCGAGTACGAAAAGAAAGCCACGAAAGATGTTTTTTCCGTAAAAGGTGGTTTGTCAAACATGATAAAGGCTTTGCAGGAGGAGATTGGAAGTGAAAAAATCATTTTAGGTAATCGGCACCTTGCTGTTACGAAGCAGGATCAAAATTATGAAGTCCAATATGATGATGAAACGATTACCGCATCAAATGTGGTATTCACCGGTGGATCTCATGGATTGCACGGTGTGTTTGATTTCCTTGGCAAGGAGGAGGTGGAAACGATTGATAATCTGATTTATTCGAAAGTAATCCAGGTGGCCCTTGGATTTAAGAACTGGCAGGGGAGAAAATTAAACGCTTTCGGCGGGTTGGTACCCTACATTGAAAACAGGGATGTGCTAGGCGTGCTGTTGCCTTCAGCCTTTCTTTCCAATCGTGCTCCGGAAAATGGGGCTTTGCTATCGGTATTTCTGGGGGGGTTCCGCAAACCGGAAATGATTGAAAAATCGGATGATGAGATTATGACACTGGTAGAGAAGGAAGTGAAAGCGATGATGAAACTCCCGGAATTTAATCCCGATATGGTGGAAATATTCCGCTACGAACATGCTATCCCCCAATACGGGAAATCTTCCGAAGAACGTTTTTCCATGATTGAAAAAGTGCAGAAGGAGCATCCGGGATTGGTTTTAGCCGGTAACATGCGTGATGGCATCGGGATGGCCGACAGGATTCAGCAGGGAAGGCAGGTGGCGGACTCACTTTAGTTACTATTTCTGCTAATGGAAATTTAAATTGAATATACCCTCTATGGAAAAGACATCAAAAGCCCTTCTCTTAGTGAACATTGGCACCCCTGACAAACCGGAAGTGGGAGCTGTCCGCAGATATTTATCCCAATTCCTGAACGATCACCGTGTGATTGACATTCCATGGCTGGGGCGCAAGCTGTTGGTTAATGGCATCATAGTCCCTTTCAGAGCCAAAAAATCCACAAAATTATACAGGCGATTATGGACGGATAAGGGGTCTCCCTTACTCATATACCTTAATACTCTGGAAGGTAAATTGCAAGAGTTGGTAGGAGAGAATATCACCGTTTTTGGGGCTATGAGGTATGGGAGCCCTTCCCTGGATAGGGTTCTGGATGAGGTCAAAAAGAAAGGTTTTGATGAAATTGTGGTTTTTCCGCTTTTCCCGCAATATGCTTCTTCAACGACCGGATCGGTGGCAGAAAAAGTAATGAAGCATTTAAAGCAATGGAATGTGATACCCTCGGTTCGAATCATCAATCAGTATTACAAGCATCCCGCTTTCATATCAGCTTTCGTTGAAAAAATCCGGTCCTATAATCCCGAAGCGTACGATCGTATTCTTTTTTCTTATCATGGCCTGCCTATTCGCCAAATCGAGAAAGTCCATCCGGAAGTTCCCGAAGCTGAATGCACCTGTCAGCAGGAGATGCCTGAACACGGGCATTTTTGTTACAAAGCGGCATGTTATGAAACGAGCCGCATATTGGCAAATGAACTCGAATTACCGCCGGAGAAATATATGACGAGCTTTCAATCGAGGCTGTCCAAAAACTGGTTGAAACCATTTTCCGATGAAACTATAAAGGAGATGGCGGAGCAGGGGGTACAAAAGCTTTTGGTAGTAGCCCCCTCTTTTGTGGCTGATTGTCTTGAGACAACGATTGAGCTGGGGGAAGAATATAAACAATTATTTACCGATTCAGGAGGCCGTCAACTGACATTGGTCGAGAGCCTGAATAGCGATGATAATTGGGCGGAGGCCATAAAAGCCATTGTAGGAGATTAAAGGAAAACAATAGTAATATTAGAAGCCAATGATAATTTCAAAGTATCTTTCAAAGATACTACTAAATATCCACTAGATAGAATTTTTTAAATATCGTAAGGGTTTATTACTTCCAATCCTTCAATCATTTCAAAATCTTTTGTATTGCGGGTAATAATGGTAAACTCATGCACAAAAGCAGTGGCTGCGATGAGAGCATCCGGTAGCTTGGTTTTGTGTGATTTACGAATGTTTATTGATTTGAGTATAATATCTTCTTGCAGATTGAAAACCTCAGACATTTCAACAAATTCCATGAGGATCCGTGTTTGTTTATCACTAGCACCAGGCCAGGCAAGTAGTTCGATGCGGGTAATTACAGATATGTTGGAATTGATACCGTCAATAAACGCATTGGCCTTTTTGGGCAGTTTATTGTCCAGGTAGTCAATAACAGCATTAGTATCAATCAAGTATTCCTTTCCCATTCTTCCCGTGATTTTTTAATATCTTTCTGGAAATCGCTGTATTGTGCTTCGGAAAGGTTTAGTTTGCCTCTGAGGGATGATAAATTTTTCTTTGCTTGGTCTTTATCCAGCAAACGAATGATATTGGTTCGCTCAAGCTCTTTGAGAAGTCTAAGCGCATTTTTGCTCCTTAGTTCTACGGTTACGGTTTTCATCTTGAATCACTTAATTGTTTTAATGTTATGACAAAAATAAGCCATTTTTCTAAGTTTTGTAAATTACCAGGGGTTGTTTTTAATTGGAAAGAAACAAAAAAAAGCCTCGCCGGCAAACCGACGAGGCTTTTAAAATAATAAATAGGCGACGACCTACTTTCCCTCCGCTGTGCGGAAGTATCATTGGCGCTGGTGGGCTTAACTTCTCTGTTCGGAAAGGGAAGAGGTGGGCCCCACCGCCGTAGTCA
>JAIPAH010000100.1 GCA_021740175.1 Bacteroidales bacterium | reverse complement strand
CTTCGGAATACAGCATGGATGAGTTTGAGATGCACTTTTACTTTGATAAATCGGTTAAAAACTCGGAATACAATCTTTACAATGACGATGGAAAGACGCCTGAAGCATACAAAGAAGGAAAATATGAGTTGCTGCATTTTATGTCAGAAACAAACGATGAGCAGCTAAAACTCACGATACGCCCGGAGAAAGGCAGCAAGTGGGAGAAAACCATGAATCATACCATACATTATGTGGTCCATAACATTTCTTCCAAACCGTCAGTAATAAAAGTTGACGGCGAAAAAGTCTCCCAAAAGGACTGGGATTGGAGCACGAAGGAAAAGGTGTTGACTTTCGGAGTTAAGCTTTCTGGCAAGGCGAAGGTGGTGAAAATAGAGCTTTAACAGAACTTTTCAGGGTAACCGGGATACTTCATAAGGTTTCCCGGTTGCACTGGAATTTTTCGGTTTGATTTATTAACTTTGGGGAAACAATTCGTTATGAAAGCTATTGAAGTACAATCCAAAACCGACGAGCACGGCAACCTGAAGTTTGACATTCCGCTTCAGGTTAAGGATAAGAATGTCAGGGTGCTAATTCTATTCGACGAAAATGAAGGAGAAAATACCGAGTATGATTGGTTAAAACCTGCTTCTGCAAGTCCGGCTTTCGACATTCTTAATGAACCGGAAGAAGATATCTATTCACTGGATGAGGGGAAACCTTATGCACTTAAGGAATAATTGTTTTGTTTATTTGGGAAACTTTTTGTAGATATCTTTTCGATGACCAAACACTACAAAAAAAACAGTATCATCTTTTATTTGAATTCCTATCCGGTAATCAGATAAACGTATACGATAGTAATCTTTATAACCTTTAAGTTTTTTTAAGTTGGGGATTTCTTACATAGAAGATGCGCTTTCCACAGACTCAATTACAGTCGCAAGAGACTCTTTTAATGATTTCTCTTTAATTTTTTTAATATCTTTATGAAAGGATTGTTTTAAGCGGATTTTCATTATTCCCTAAGTGTACGCATGATGTTTTCTTTACTTACATCTTCGCTTTTTAATCCATCTTCTATTCTTTGTGCAAGATTGTCATCTAATTCTTCCTCAATATCATTCAAGTTTCTGAATTTGATTTCATTATTTTTCTCTGATAAATCTTTTAAAAGCTTAATTAAGTTTTTACCAGTTTCAGTAGAACCGTCAATTTCAACAAATTGTTTCATAGTATTAAATATTAATTCACCGTTAACTATCTAACAAAATTAAAAGTATTTTTTTGACTTTTCAACATACCATTAATAATATGGTATTGGATATTTGTGGCTTTTTATATCCCTACTTGTAACAGTATCAAAGCTCGTTCAACATCAAAATATTTTCATTCATCATCATATATTGAATCGGAATTAGAATAACCAGCTAAAAATTGCTCCTGTGCCAAGTATTTGAATTCATCTTCCTCCTCATTATCATCTTCTTCCAACAGTACTTCAAGCAACATTTTAACCCCTACATCAAATCCTTTATCTTTTCCTCAAACTCATCTTTATCTATTTCACCACGGGCATACCGCTCTTTGAGTATATCCAGGGCCGATTTTTCCGGTGCTGCCGGTTTGTTATTTTTGTTAAAGGCTTGGCTTATCACCCAGATAAAGGCTACTAAAATTACCAGTCCGATGATCCAGCCAAGGCCCATGCCCCATCCGTGTAACATAATTTTGACTTTTTTAATTCGTAATTCTATATATTTAACTTGAAGTTTGTACGCTGCCGGAATTCCGGTCTAATGATGTTTCATTATAATCACAATTAACCAGGTCTTTAATCTCACAGGCAGCGCATGCTTTCTCTTCACCGGATTCTCCTTTATCATCGATAGCACAAGAAGAACCGAATGAAATCTCTCCTCCCTCTTGCTTGAGCAATAGTGCCAAACCTACAGGCAACAGAACAACAGCTGCAAGAATCAGCAAAGCAATCAGTACTTTAATAATCATAGCGCCTCCTTTTTATATGTATCTTTTTCCTGAGCATTTTCTTCAATGTTTACGTACAAATTTAAGGGCTTCTTAACCCTGATGTGTTATATAATTTTTGAAAAAAGTTGCATAATGTTGGTGAATTTAAATAACTAATGTTTCGAAATTAAAAATTGAAATCTTATAAGAGGAATTGTAATAGCTTATTATCAAATAAGTTCTTCATTTCTTTGTGTTTCTTTATGTCTTTGTGCCTTAGTGGCAATAGCTCCAAAAGGCCACTAAGACAACAGGGCACAAAGGTTCACTAAGCAAGTTATTTAATAGAACTGAATACTATAAAAGCATAATTTATTATTATGGAAATTTATTTTTTTGAGAATAATATTCCCAAACCTCAATTATGCCTGCATCTTTCGCTTGAGCAATTGCGCATTAATTGCCACGATAATGGTACTTAAACTCATCAGGACCGCACCTAATGCCGGGCTAATAAGAATCCCCGCACTTAGCAGCACACCGGCCGCCAGGGGTATCGCCACCACGTTGTAGCCGGTGGCCCAGATAAAGTTCTGAATCATTTTTTTGTAGGTGGCCTTTCCGAACAGAATTAGCGAAGCGATATCGCCGGGATTACTGTTTACCAGAATAATGTCGGCCGTTTCGGCGGCAATATCCGTACCTGATCCCACGGCAATTCCCACATCGGCAGTAGCCAGTGCGGGGGCATCGTTGATTCCGTCGCCGGTCATGGCCACAAACTCGCCATTTCGCTGAAATTCTTTTACTTTCTCCAGCTTCCGGTCGGGCAGAATACCTGCAAAATAGCCGTCCAGACCAAGCTCATCGCTTACGCTTTTGGCTACTTTTTCATTATCACCGGTCATCATGTAGACTTTCAGTCCATTGTTTTTCAGTGTTTTTACAGCTTCGTACGACTCTTCACGAATCTCATCGGCCATAGCGATGAAACCGGCCAGTTTATCCTCCACCATCACAAAAACCACGGTCTCCGCTTCATTTTTGTAAGCTTTTCCGGGTACTTCGATACTGTTTTCCTTCACGTAACCCGGACTCACCACTTGTACTTTTTTATTTTCCACCTCCGCTTCTATGCCTTCGCCGGTGATGGCTCTAAAATTTTCAGCTTCAGGCAGGTCGATCTGTTCCTGCCTGACCTTTTCCATGATTCCTATTGCCAGGGGATGCTCCGATTTTCCTTCCAGCGCACCTGCCAGGCGTAATACCTGGCTGTCATCCGGGTTTCCGTCCAGTGAACCGTAACGGGTAACCCCAAAATTCCCTTTGGTAAGGGTTCCTGTTTTGTCAAAAGCCAGCATTGTGATCCTGCGTGAATTTTCAAATGCCGTCCGGTTTCGGATAAGTAAACCCCGCTGGGCCGAGATAGCGGTAGAAATGGCAACAACCAGCGGAACGGCCAGCCCCAACGCATGGGGACAAGTAATGACCATGACCGTAGCCATCCTTTCCAGGGCAAATACAAAAGGCTTACCCAGCGCCAGCCAGGTCACCAGCGTTCCAACCCCGACCGTAAGGGCCACAATGGTCAGCCAGAAGGCGATGCGGTCGGCCAGGTTCTGGGTTTTTGATTTTTTGTTCTGGGCCTCGCGCACCATGCCGATGACTTTGCTCAAATAGGCATCCTCACCCACCTGCTTGACACTAACCGTTAATGAGCCATTGCCGTTTATTGTCCCCCCGATCACCTTATCATCTTTGGCTTTTTTGACAGGCCTGGCCTCACCGGTAACCATGGATTCGTTCACATGGCTTTCACCATCAATAATTTCGCCGTCTACCGGAATTTTCTCCCCGGGCCGTACCAATACCCTGTTGTCTTTTTCGAGCCGGTCCACTTTGATGTCCACTGTCTCCCCGTTTTTCAACAGATGCGCTTCGGAGGGCATCATCTCGACCAGTTTTTGTAACGAGCGGGAGGCTCCCAGCACCGATTTCATTTCTATCCAGTGACCCAGCAGCATGATGTCGATAAGGGTGACCAGTTCCCAGAAAAAGGTGCTGCCTTCCACGCCAAAAGTAGTGGCAGAGCTGTAACCCCATGCCACTGTAATGGCCACGGCAATCAGGGTCATCATGCCGGGCTGTTTTTTCTTTAGCTCATCCACTATGCCTGTTAAAAACGGCCAGCCGCCATAGAAAAAGACTACTGTTGAAAGCGCAAAAAGGATATATTTATCAAATGCGGGGAATATTTCCAGCGAATATCCCATGATATCCTGTATCATAGGCGATAACACCAGAATCGGGAGCGTTATGAGTAAGGATACCCAGAATCGTTTCCGGAAATCCTTGATCATCATGGCATGGTGCCCGGTATGATCGTGTGAGCCATGACCATGACCGCCATGATGACTATCGGAGTCATGTGAGCTATCATCATGCCCGCTGTGATGGCTCTTATGTTCATGTTGATGATGTTGTTCCATTTGATTTTATATTATTATTTCCTGTAAATTAATCAATCCGAAATAAAAATAGCAGGCAGGTGTAAAAACCTTACCCTGCCTGCCTTTCTGCCAAAATTCTACATCAAGTCTTTTTTTCGTTGCTCAAACTCTTCCTTATCGATTTCGCCCCTGGCATATCTTTCTTTCAGAATATCCAACGGGGATTTCTCAGAAGATTGAGTAACTCCTTGGTTTTGATTAATTGTTCGGATAATTAACCAAATAACAAGAGCCAGGACAATGAGGCCGATGATCCAGCCCCAACCCATGCCCCATCCGTGCATTCCAAAACCTTCCATCATAGGGAATTTCCTTTCTTTTCAGTTTAAACATTATTTATCTATCACCTCATAATTACGCATCATGCCCATGTCTTCATGTTCCAGGTTATGGCAATGGTAAATGTATTTTCCTGTAAAATCTTCAAACCTCATAATGATCCGGACTTTCATCCCCGGCATCAGCAGGAAAGTATCCTGCCATCCCTCATCCACAAAACCGTCTTTTACCGTTTGCCATGCAGCAGCGTCCACTTCTGACGCATCCCTGTCAATGATCTGAAACTGCAAGCCATGGATGTGAACCGGGTGGGGCATTTGCATCATATTGCCCATCATGCCCATACCACCGCCATCACCTCCATTGATAAACTCCCAGATTTCAGTCGTATTCAGTTTTACAGTTTCCCAATCGGCCACCTCGTTCATTTCAAAAGTTTCTCCGTTAATCACCCATTCCATCCTTTCGAAGGCAAAATGAAAGCTTCGCGGATCACTGGCATTCACCGCCTCTTTTGTATTAATTTTTTCAATCTTTGAAAGACTGGCAGGCAGGTTCTTTTTCGGACCTAACTCATCGGTTACCTTAAAAGAGAACAGGTCTATATCAGCCCCATTTTCAACACTCCTGGCAGATTGTCCCCTATCGCCCATCATGCCTCCCATACCCATAGTCGTCCCAGGATCAAAGGGAAGACTCTTCAGCAACACGTTATCATCCGTTTGGTAGTTGGAAAAATCTTTCCAGATATCTATTCTTTCGCCAGGAGCCAGCATGATATAGGGCTTTTCTTCAGGCTCCTCCAATAATCCTCCACCGGTTCCTATAGCCATAATATCACTGGCATCGCTCCAGGCCATTTTGTATATCCGAGAATTTGAGCCATTGAGTATTCGGAAACGATAGGCTGTCTTTTTTACTTTCATTTGCCGCTCCTCTTTCCCGTTAACAAATATCCTGTTTCCAAGAAATCCCTGCATCCGGGCCATCCGGTTATTCCCTAGATACACCAGCTGGTTGTCCGAATCAAAAGTCCTATCCTGAAGTACTAATGGTCTGTCAAATTCTCCTGTTGGCAGCTCCGGGTTCTCTTCTTCAACCAGGAACATGCCTGCAAGTCCATAGTATACCTGTGGTCCGGTAATTTGATCAGGATGCGGGTGAAACCAATATGTTCCCGGCCGATTATTCACCTGAAATTCATAAATATATTGTTCATCTTCATTTATGGCATACCTTGGATGTCCGTCCATTTCAGGGGGGATGTGCAAACCATGCCAGTGGATGACACTTTCACGCGGCAACTGATTTTTGAACCGCACCCGTATCTTTTGTCCCTGTTTTACATGAATAATGGGCCCAAGGTAGGTATCCTCCAATTCTTCAAGAATGCTGTCATCTCCTTTCAATAATTTAGCCTGATAGGTGTAGACACCTGTTTTGGCTCCGGGCAAGAGTTGTATGTTATCTTCAGCAGCTGTAAGCTCTATATCTATATCCGCTTCAAAATCACTGGAAATTTTTTTGTGCACACTCGATGAATTTTGCTGTCCATCGGAATTACATTGCACAATCAGAAAAGTAATAATCAACAGTACAACACTTCGGATACTAAAATTTCCGATGTTTCCATTTATTTTTATGGACATTGATATAATAGTATTCAAAATGTGAACAAAATTTTTAAAAGTATGTTCATAAAATTTTAGTAGTTTTTTTCTCTTTCAAAAACTGTCGTGTTCTTAACACGGCTTTGGCTCCTTCACCGGATGCAATAACGATTCTTTTGCCATAGTTATTTGTCACATCGCCACATGCAAAAACGCCCTCAGTAGCGGTACTGCAGTCATTATTTATTACAATCTCCCCCTTTTCGTTTAAATCCACAACTTCCTTACAAAACTCTGTATTCGGCAAAAAACCAACCTGGATAAAGACACCGTCGCACGGAATGCTTTTGGGAGGCCTGTTAATATCCTTTTCAGGTCTGACAGAGACTCCTTCAACCTTCTCGTCACCCCATATTTCCATTACATCATGTTCTTCTATTATACGGATATTTTGGCGTTGTTTGATTCTGTCCACATCCGTTTTATCGGCAATCATTTTCCCTTTGGTTACAATAGTAACTTTACAGTGGTTATTCAATAACTCATTTGCAGTTTGTATTGATGAGTTACCCCCGCCAATCACCACGATATCTTTTCCTTCCAGCAAACTAATATCCTGAACAAGTTTATAAAAAATTCCTTTTCGCTGCAAGCGTTCTTCCCCTTCAATACCCAGTTTTCTTTTCTTCATGCCTGTGGCAATAATTACTGCTTTTGAAAGGAAGGTTTCGTTTGACTTAGTGGTTATTTTAAAACTATTGTTTTGCTTTTCGATGTGAATAACATCATCCAACTTATGAGCCAAATAATGATTTTCAAGAAATTGCTCCTTGAACTTATCTACCAGCATTTTGCCTGAAATAAAATCGAAGCCCATATAATTTTTGATCTTTGTGCTGTCAATGGCTTGTCCCCCAATATCTTTGGCAATAAAAAAGGTATCAATTTTAGATATGGAGGCATACACCGCAGCGGTCAAACCAGCCGGTCCTCCCCCAACAATAATGAGATCGAAATTATGGTTTCCGAAGAAATTGCCGGGATTGCTTATAAATTTTTGCAAGCAACCATCCGAGCAAAAGAAAAAGGTCTTTCCATTGTACTGGGAGTAGAATTTTGTAGTTTCCACATCCATGTTACACACCGGGCATGTATCGACCAAAAGTTCCTCTTCTTTTGTATTGTTGGGAAACGTATTCTTTTCTCCTTCATCATCTTTTATTTCTTCAGGGTTATCACTTCCGGAGCTTTGATTGTTGCCGGGTCCATGCCCGCCTTGGTTACTGCCTTCCCCTGAAGGGCTATTAAAGGTAGTAGGATGAAAAGTATATCCGCTTGAAAATCTATTTCCTGATTTCATAATTTGACTATCTTAGTTACAATACTTCTTTTATCTCTCCGCAATTCGGCATTTTCGTTGCCAGGTAAGGATTTCGTATCGTCTTACTTTCACTGATCCAATATGCCCCAATGTTATCAAAAGCCATCGGACAGTATGCGACGTATAAATCCTGCTTTTTCAAACCGAAACTTTTTATGGTACAATACATGATCTCCGAAAGATGCGCAAAGTACGAACGTTTATTTTCCATCCCTTCTATATGCCGTAATTCTTTCAATTTATCCAGGTATAAACTCTGATGATTTCGCCAGGCATCCAATCCTTCACCTTTCAGCTTGTCAGGTTTTACCTCATTTACTTTTCTGATCATTGAACCGGTTGTCTCCTTTACTGTATTTAAATTATCGTCATCCAGGGCTTTTTTAATCGCAAAATAAGCTTCAATGACCGCTTCCATCTTCCTTTCGGATGATTCTTTTACCTGGTATACCTGATTCAGTATCACAGCATTCTTATGCTTAAAGTTATCGGCCAGGCTGTTGTGCTGGTCATACATGCCGGAGGTGCTATCAGCTTGATGCTGCTCGGGTGCAGCTTCATTCTCACTTTTCGCTTCTTTCTGCTTGTTACCTGTTCCGCATGATGTAAAAAAAATGAGAATAGAAAGAAAACCTATTTGTAGAAAACGCTTTTTGAGATTCATAGTCATTGATTTTAAAGTTATAAATTCACCTTTTTGATTGCTGATATTTAACAGGATCACTTGTAGTAAGCTGACCAGTCACTACCGGTTTTTAAAATTGTATAATACCCTACCCGTTTATTATTATTTGATGGGCCTGAGAGATTGCATCTTCATTATTAAGATGCAATTTCTCCCTTCAGGCTATACTTATTTCCCGGCATAACAGGCATTAAACCGGTTACCGGAAACAAGTAATACAGTTATTTAGCTTTCTATCTAATCATGCTCCATGTGGTGTTTATCTTCTCCCGCGCAGCCACTATGATGCTCATCCTTACCTTCTTTATGCATCATTTTGTCGCCGTGCATATGATTCATCATCATATTCATCATATCAGGATGCTGTTTCATCTGCTTCATCATCGTACTTCGCGTCGCTGAATCCTCAGCATACATATCCATCATGTTGCCCATCATCTGGTGCATTTGCTGTGGATTTTCCTTCATCATCTGCTGCATCTGACTCTGATTCATCATATGGCCACCTTGCATGGGCATGTCACCTTGATTTCCCATCATATGACCCTTATTGCGCATCATCTTCATGGCATGTTCGTTATCCTGCATTGCATCCATAAAGTCCATCATAAGCTCATGGTCATTCATGATCGTGTTGAATATCTCGGTTCGGGTTTCCTGCTTCTCAAGAAGCTTGTCTACATTTGCTTTTTGGCCGAAACTACTCAGGGCCAAAAATACTGTCGTTACTAATAAAAATCCTATTGTTCGCATATTTCTAAATTTTAGAGTTCTACAATAAATCATTTTTCCTTGTTTCAAATTCTTGTTTATCGATTTCACCCTTGGCATACCGATCCTTAAGTATATCCAGGGCCGATTTTTCCGGTGCTGCCGGTTTGTTATTTTTGTTAAAGGCCTGGCTTATCACCCAGATAAAGGCTACTAAAATTACCAGTCCGATGATCCAGCCAAGGCCCATTCCCCATCCGTGTAACATATTTATTCATTTTTAGATTCCGAGTTCCATTCATTTACCATGAAGTCACTAAACAGCGAGAATACCCGTTTCGTCGTTTCTGACTTTATATACTTCATCTACCGGTGAGACGATAATCATCCCATCACCGCTGTATCCGGTTCTGGCATTTTTCTTTATCAAATCGATCACTCTTTGTACATGCTCATCAGCCAGTAAAACTTCCAGTTTAATGACCTTGTAAGCATCGGCAAACGGATATTTCTCGCTGATATGCTCACTTTCGTGATCGGCATACTGACCGGTGCCTTCGCATTCCACGAAAGTCATGCAACAAAACCCCGTCTTTTTCATGGCGTCATGCACTTCTTCCGTTTTTCTGTGCCTTATATAGGCTTTTATAAGTTTCATAATTGTCGTTTTAATTTTTTATTTTTTCTCCCTGAAAAGTCAGGGTATATGGCGTATCTCCATCCATCATTTCAAAATGATAGGTAAATGTATGGTGCTGCATATCAAATCCACCGAAATGTTCGTCGCCCTGGTCGTGTTCATCGGCCATGTGATGCATCCATTCTGTTTCCCCATCATGCATATCGCTCATATTACCGCCCGACATGTGGCCTTCTCCTAACATATGGCCGTATTGATGTTCAAATTCCTCGCCTGTAAGGCAGAGCATTACACTGTCTTCGTGATTGTAATGATTGAACATAATCGTAGTATCCATATGCTGGCTATACCAGTGAACTTCGAGTTGGTCATCACTGGTCACTGACACTTCTGCAGTGGCCTCATATTCATCATCGGAACTCTTAAAAGCAGAGCCGGATTTATTTTCGGTGTTCAAGGTTCCTTCATAAATTCCTTCTACGGAATCCCTGCTATTATTATCCGTCTTTTCGCAAGCTGTTACTGTAAGCAAAGCAACACCTGCTGCAATTGCTATAAATCTCATTTTTTTCATAATTTTCTTATTTTAATTTTTATTTTGTTTTGATTTTAATTCGCAGCAATCCAAACGCTGATTGCCAAAGCTTTCTTTGTTGGCTCTTGCCATTTTGTCGAGCCATCGTGCAACAATGCCTTTCTTCTTTTTTGCCTCTTTGAGAGGCAGGAATCCCATTTGCTTCATTTCCCGGATCAGATACGCATCACTTACAGAATAAGGATTGTACCTAACCGTCAGGCCATCCCGGTCTTCAGCAACATTGCCCACTCCATTAATCTTGTCAAGCATCTGCTTAACAGACTGAAGTTGTGCTTTCGCTGATTCCTCGTTATACTTGAATTTGATATGTTTTTCTAAATCTTCCATGTCCGGTAATTTTTAGAAATTCATTAATAATTTTTAAACTGTTCAACATCTATATGAGAATGACTCATCAAAGCCGGATTGAATTCAGTTTTCTTTTTGTGAATAAAGGAGCGATTATTCCCTTCATTAATCTCCCGGGCTATCATCTACCTGCCCCTTTATTGAATCCAATGCGGCAGGAATCATCTACCGGATCATAGAAGGAACTTCTGCAAGCTCGCTAGCAGTAATTGCGTTTTATGCGGAAAGGTATTTTCTGCAAATGCAGTTTTACCGGAATTGCTTTCCGGGATTTGAAAATCAATAACCGATTGTACTGATCCTAAGGTTAATAAAGTATCTTTATCGAAACTAAAAGAAGTAGCAACAAATTCTTGCTCTACCTGAAAATGTTCGGAGACATCACGGCAGCATTCGCCTGAAATATCCTCGCAACATGCTGCTGCTTGGGTATAGAGCGAAAACGACACCAATGTATCCCCGCAATAATGCTTAGAAACAGTAAACCCTGTAGTCGCTGCAAGCAGCAAAGCAGTTATTATGATATGGATGGTCTTTCTAAGCATTTTTTCTAATCTTTAACACAAAGATAAAGTAGACCTGCGTGTTATGTGTTATACAATTTTTGAAAAAAGTTGCATAATTATGGTTATTTCTCAATTCCGGATTTCGTGTTTCGGATTCTAAATTCCAAATTCCAGATTCCAGATTCCAGATTCCAGATTCCTGATACTAAATTAATGCGCTGGATTAATAAATGAGCCTGCAAAGGGAAAATCCCCCCCCTGCAGGCTACATAAGACTACTCTTCGGAGTCTTTCCGGTCATACTGGCAACATCCGGGAAGATTACCGTATGTTTTATCTTCGGCTGTTACCTTTTCGGTATCATGGCCGGCCTCGGCAATGGCCTTGTGGATTTCTTTCACCTCGACTTCCGAGTCATTATAGGCTACTTCCATCATCTTGGTTTCTTTATCCCAATCGGCGGAAGTCACACCCTCCAGGTCATTGGCGGCCTTTTCAACGCGACTTTCGCACATGCCGCAGTTACCATACACTTTAAATTCCTCCTTATCGCCTCCGGCAAAAGCCATCATACCGGCGAAAAGGAATATTACTACTGAAAAAAACGCTTTGTTATTCATAATTCTGATTTTTTGGTGAAACATTTATTTAGTTATTTTTTATATCTGATTGATTCTTAATTATCTTATTTTCTAAATACAAAAGAACGTTCCTTATAGGTTGGCAGTTGGCAATTTTTTTGATCTCTTGCCAACTGCCAACTGCCATTTGCCAACTATCTTACTTGATCTCTTCCCTCACTTCCCCGCAGGTCAGCATCTGTTCGCCGTAATACGGGTTGCGGATTTGTTCTTCATCGCTGAACCAATAAGCTCCTTCGTTACTGTTGGCCATCGGACAATACTGGTAGTAGGCTTTTACTCCGGA
The DNA here is from genome assembly GCA_021740175.1 of Bacteroidales bacterium. Taxonomy (GTDB): domain Bacteria; phylum Bacteroidota; class Bacteroidia; order Bacteroidales; family JAIPAH01; genus JAIPAH01. Next base: position 5 of record JAIPAH010000100.1, on the reverse strand, counting down.
CAGTC
>JAIPAH010000099.1 GCA_021740175.1 Bacteroidales bacterium | reverse complement strand
ATGGATTAATTTTTCGTACTTAATACACGAGGGGCATGTCCCGCAAGAATCTCCGTCTTTTTTGTTCCGGCAATTGATATATTGCGCATAAGCCAGCGCCAAAGCCAGATTACCGCTACCTTCCCTTCCCAGAAAAAGCTGGGCATGACTGATGCGGTTTTCCTCCACCGTTTGTACAAGCCGTTTTTTCTCTTCTTCTAAGCCGTATATATCGCTGAATTTCATTAATTCCTTTGCTATTTAAGGTTCAAAGATAAAAAAAATGAAAGCCTGTTAACAGGGTAATAAAATATAGAAAGGATATAAATTCCAGAAGCAAATGTTTTTAAAAGGATACATTATTCAGGAAGTACGGTTCCTCTGTAGGGGATTATGAAACAATAACACCGATTCATAAAATCCGGAAAATAATATTACTCAGCGGGAAATATGGAACATTTCGCCAAAAGTTCGCATATTTGCGTCATTATTATTTCTTGATTATGAATGCAAGAAGATTTCTAAAACAAAAGCAGACCTTAAAAGAATAAAAGCGAAAAAAGTATGCACAGTCTTTCGATCGTTATACCCGTCTATAATGAACAAAACTCCATCATCCCCACCATTGACAATATTAATACAATGATGGCTGAAACGGATATTGATTATGAACTGATTATTGTCAACGACGGCTCTTCTGATGACACAAGCCGGGTGTTGAAAGAGTATACGAATAATTTTAAGCTTGTGGAACATCAGTACAATAAAGGATACGGTGCTGCCTTGAAAACCGGCATTTTGGCCAGCAGTCATGAGATTATTGCCATTACCGATGCCGATGGGACGTATCCGATAGAGTATATTCCCCGGATGTATGAGGAAGCAAAAGACTACAACATGGTTGTTGGTCGCCGCCCGTTTAAGCAACTGCCCACGTTGACCAAACCGGCCAAATGGTTTATTACCAAACTGGCCAGTTACCTTGCGGAATTCAAAATTCCCGATATCAATTCCGGATTGCGGGTTTTCTGGAAAAAAGATGCCCTGCGGTTTTTTCATATCATCCCCTCAGGATTTTCTTTCACCACAACCATTACGTTGTCGATGCTTACAAGTGAGCTGGAAGTGAAATACTTTCCTATCGAATACATGAAGCGGGAAGGAAAAAGTAAAATACGACCTATCTACGATACGTTGAATTTTATTCAATTGATTGTCCGGACTATTGTCTATTTTAATCCATTGAAGGTTTTTATCCCGCTGGCCATTATTCTGGCTTTTATAGGTTTGGTACTGTTTGTAGCCAGCTATTTATGGCTTCCTTATGTGCTCAACTCAACGGTAGCCATTATTCTGATTTCGGCTATCCAGGTGCTGGCTATTGGTGTGCTGGCAGATTTAATCAACCGCAAGAGCAACGCCGCCAGCTTAAGCCAAATCGATGCCCTGATTGAACAACATAAAAAAGAGAACAAAGAATGACAAAAGACTTGCGTGACGTATACGGCCAAAAAGCCATTTCACAGATACCCCGATTATTAGGGAACATGGATAGAAATCCCTTTTCACCGACCTATGGATGTTTTCACAGGGATTACTGGTTAGATAAAACCTCCGATTTCCCGGATGCTGTAAGGCAGTTTGGCGTACATGCCTTAGCACTGGTTTATAAGTATGACTTCCCGGGTAGTATCTACCAGGGTCAGCCTAAAATAAGAGACTGGACGATTGCTGCTATGGTTTTTTGGAGCAAGATTCAGCATAAGGACGGCTCCTTTGATGAGTTTTATCCCTATGAGAGAGGATGGGTAGGACCCACCGCTTTTACGATGTTTACCATTATTGAGGCTTTCCAATTGCTGAAGGAAGAAATCAACGAGGAAGATGCCCAAACGATAAAGCAGGCCATCAGCAAATCAGCCCATTTCATAGCCGCCGGCGAGACCGAGGAAGACCACCTGGCCAACCATCACGCCATGGCTGCTATGTCGGTTTGGAAAGCTTACGAATTGCTGGGCGTACCGGAGCTGAAAAAAGGTTATGAGAAATTGTGGACGACCTTCAAAACCTATCATTATGAAGATGAAGGCTGGTCGCGGGAATATGACGGTGTGGACCCCGGCTATCTCTCTGCAACCGTTTCTTTCCTGGGAAAAATATACAAATCGAATCCCGACCCGGAAATCCGGAAAGTAATGGAAGAGTCGGTGAATTTTTCCGCCTATTTCGTTTACCCGAACGGGTTTTATGCCGGCAGTGCCGGAAGCCGCAACACACTGCATTTCTATCCCCACGGGTATGAGATACTGGGTAAGGAGATGCCGCTGGCCAATGCCATAGCCCAAAAGATGCTGAAAGGATTGAGTGAAGACAAGCTGGTTCCTCCTGAAATTATTTCGGATCGTTATGTCTTTTACCGTGTTCCGGAGTTCCTGCTGGCCTATCTCGATTATACCGCACCGCAGGATGAACCGGCGAAAGTGCCATACGAGCAGGACGATTTCGAACGCTTCTATGACCGCTCTCGTATTTATACGGCCGTACGTGGTGATTATTACATCCTGGCCAACCTGGCCAAAGGCGGGGTAATAAAGGTTTTTAACCGTAAAACCGGTGCGTTGCTGGTCAACGACGGCGGCATAATCGGTCGGCTGGACAATGGAAAAGTAGTGACCTCCCAGTGGGTGGACCCTTCCTACCAAACGAAGGCCGAAAATTCGGAAGGCAACATAAAGGGGCAGTTTCACCTGGTGCCTTCCAACAAACTCTTTACTCCGTTTAAAAACATTCTGTTCCGGGCCACTCTTATCGCCATTGGCTGGATACCCGCCATGGCCCACTGGCTGAAGGGGCAAATCCGAAAATCATTGATTCTCGGGCAACGAAGTATACCGGTTTCTTTTGAGCGTACGTTCCAACTGGATGGAAATCAATTTACCATTAAAGATAAGCTGGCTGTGAAAGGTTTATACATTTTCAAAAATCTTTCCTTTGGTGATGAGTTTTTTGTACGATATGTTCCCCAAAGTCGCTATTTTCAATCGCAGGAGCTGGAAGTGGAGGCATACGTTCCGAATAATAAAACAGTGCAACAACTGAATAGCAATAAGGAGCTTGAAATAACACGGACGACAGACCTGGAAACGAAAGAACAGAAGGTGGAGGTGTAACGCCCCAAAAATGATAGGATTATGAACAGAAAGGTATTTCTCATACGGAACTACTGGGATAAACTCAAAAAGGTGTTGGTCAGCGCCGAAACTTTTCGTTTTTACTGGCGTACTTATGTGCTGAGTAAGACGGAGAACGTTTCGCCGAGCTTGTACATCATCTCCTATCCCAAATGCGGCCGAACCTGGTTGCGCATCATGCTGCAGAAATACGCCGAGCTGATAGGCCATACCCCCCGATTTTTCAACGATAGCGCGCTGGTAGAGATTTCCGAAGATTGGATAGCCAAGTTTGAGCACGATGTTGGAAACTGGGTGCCGGCACCGCCCAAGCTGGAAGATGTGGTTTTTAACAAAGAAAAATACCGGGGCACCAAGGTCTTGTTTCTCATCCGCGACCCGCGCGATGTGCTCGTATCGAGCTGGTACCACCTGAGGTACAGGGAAAATATATACTCCAAAGGGCTTGCCGACTTTATCTATGAAGATTTGGTAGGGATTGGCAAAGTTATCCGGTTTTTCAATGTGTTTTATGAAAACCGGGAGGTTCCGGAGGGTTTTAAAGTGATGAGCTATGAGAAATTCCATACCGATGCGCTGGGGCAATTGCTGGAGCTGCTGGAGTTTGCCGGTTTTCCAATTGACAAAGAGAAAGCGCAGCAAGCGGTAGAGGCCAGCAAGTTTTCCAATATGTCGAAGATGGAAACCAGCGGCTCCCTCAAAGAACCGTGGATGAAGCCCGGCGCCAAAAACCAGGCGAATTCCAAGAAAATCCGCAAGGGAAAAGTCGGGGGCTTTCGCGAAGAGCTCGATCAAATGCATATCGATTATCTTAACCAACAAATCAAGGAGAACCTGCACCCGGACTTAATCGCTATGATGCCGGAATCGGATTTTGAGAAATAATAGAACAAACATGAGCAAACCGACCAAAACCATAAAATGGGTGCGGCACATTGTGCTGTTGATTGTTGGCTTTGCTTTGTTTGCAGGTTTTATCTATTTCATCAACGAAGAGTCCATTCAAAAACTTAAAGAGATTCAGTGGGTTCCTGCGGTCGGGGCATTGCTGGCTACGCTGGGTATTACCTCCTCCATCGCTTTTCGGTGGGGGACGATTGTTAATGCTCTCGAAGGGCGCAAACTCGCTTCGTGGCATCAGTATTATCACTATTTTATCCAGAGCCGGGCCCTGGGATTTCTCCTTCCCAAAGACGTTACCGATTTTGGGGTGCGCATTTTGTGGTTGAAACGCAGCCATAAAAGCAGCCTGTCGGATGCCGGTGTTTCGGTGTTTATCGACCGCCTCTACGACCTGATGGCTATGCTCATCATGCTGGCGTCCGTGATTCCGTATTGGCTGGGGTGGCTGAATGCAGGGTATACGGCCCTGCTGATGGTCGCTATCATTGTTGGTTTTGGCTATCTGTTGGTATACCGGCAGAACGACTTGCTGTGGCTAATGCAGCAGATGCTGAATCTGGCGCTTCGGTTGTTTGCTGTCGTACCTTTCATTCGCAAGCGGTTGCCGGAGGGAATTGATATTCCCGACTTCGGAAAAAAGACGACCGTTCGCATCTATTCCGCCAGCATTTTGAAGATGGGCTTGACGATGACCCGTTTTGTGATGTTTGCTTTTGCGCTGAACATTATGGTTAATCCCGAAATTATTATCCTCGGCACGCCTCTGGGGCAATTAGGTTATTTGTTCTCCTTTACCCCCGGCGGATTGGGTATTTTTGAAGCGGGATGGTATGGGATCCTTCAGCTCGCCGCCGTATCCACTCAAACGGCATTGCTGTTTGTGGTAGGGCAGCGGATACTTACTATCGCTGTTATTTTAATACTGGCCTTTGTGAGCCAGGGGGTGTTTGGGTTACGGAGAAATGCATCTGCCACTACATAATCAATCGATTCGTATTAACTTTTTTGTCATTTTTCTCTCTGATCACTTACAGAGTTTTTTAAACAACGAATCGAGCGGCCATACCCTATGGTTACCCAATCCAGAAAAAACTCATCCCTGTATTTTCTCAGTTTTGCTTCAAAAACTGATGTACTATCCAGCGAAGATGATGCAAAAAAACATTTTTGATTTAGGTTAGCATAAGTGTTGCTAGGTCTGATGAATCCGGCAGGAAGCGCCGTAAAATTGTAAACGTCAGTTCCATTATGATTATACCCCCAACCTGATTTACTTTTAAGCTTTTCGCCACCATTTCCGTATCCAACAACTTGACTAAGCCTTTCCCATTCGACTTTTGTCGGAATGTGCCAACCTTCCGGGCATATTCCCCGGTTTCCTTCCTCCTCAGAATAATCCATCAATTCATACCATTTATAAAGGCCGCCATACTCATCGCATTTGGCCAGGCTATCATCGTAGCAGTATTTTTCTATCGTGTTGTTATTCAAAGAATTTTGATCACTTTCTATTTGTGTCCCGATATTCAGGTTTTCTGCCATCCAGCATTGTTTATCTATCATCACTGCTTCATATTCCTTCCCATCTCTGGGATCGGTAAATGTTTCCGGGCAGTCTAGCTTGGTGGAAAAACTCCATATTGGTCCTTCAACGCTGTTACCATGAGTATCATAAGCATTTACCTTCCAGTAATAAACGGTGTTAGGCTTGAGACCCACTGCAGAAAAAGATTCCTGGCTTTGAAAATCTCCAGCAGCAGGAGGATCATCTGGTTCCCCCAAAAATACTTTGTAATATATGGAATCTCCTTCAATATCCATACAATCCCAGGATAAAGTAACATAGTATTCCTGCCAATCAGCATTGTTTTTAGGTGAAGGATTGTAAGGTTTTCTGGGAGGTTGGTTTATATGTTGATAATCTCCTTTTACACACCTTATGCTAAACGCCCAATCTTTATGTGGGTTTTTACCGCGAAAAACTTTATCGTAATAATTATCGAATCCTCGATCCCAGATATGATTACGGTCTGCTTCTGATGAAGTCCAGAATAACCCGGCCAGGTTTAATGTGTAATAGGTTGCACTGTCAAATCGATACCCTCCCGGTAAGATAGAGAATCCATAAATGTCTGATCCGGGCCAATCACCCCCTAAACTGTCACTTCTTAACTTATAAGCTGCATCATAGCCACGCCTATCCGTTTGTTGCCATTCCTGATCAGGATAGTTGTATAGACTGTCGGCAGCTCCTTCCAGCATCATCCACTCCTCATCCGTAGGAATATGCCACCCATCCGGACAAATCCCCTGGCTGCCCGGAACAATAGAGTACCCCATCATCTCACTCCATTGATACAAACCACCATATTTTGAGCAATTGACAGGATTATTATTATAACAGAATTTTTCGATGGTATCATTATCCTTCATATCATGGCCTGTGATTTGTACCCCAACATCCAGGTTCTCCTTTAGCCAACACTGATTATATATCTGAACGGTTTGGTACTGCTTACTATGATAGGTCACAAAGGGTTCGTCAATGCATGGGATATTTGTGGCAAACTGAAAAATATAAGTAGTGTCGCTTTGCGGGGAGTCAAATAGCGGAGACGCTTCCGTATCTGCATAGCCAATAAATGATAATCTGTCATCGTGATGATACATAAAGTTGGTTTTTTGCTTTTGTGATTTATAGCGAGCCGAACTAAGGTTATGTTCTGTGTGTTCTAAAGTTTCCCGGTTAACGCCATTACTTTTGTTTAAAATTTTAATGCTGGTATACCTGTTTTTCCAAATAACTGAAAACAGGTAAAGTTTTTGATTGCCGGGTTGGAATCTAAATGTGTGTAATCCTTTATCAAGTATTTTTTCTCGTTTGATGAGTTTACGACCCTGGATGTCGTATATCATAAAGCGGACAAAATCTTTTTCCGGAATGTAAAGGGGTATTTTAGTAGAGTTTGTTACAGGATTGGGATAATTCTGATATACTTTAAAATTTTTATTTTGTAAAGTATGTTCGGGAATACTCACTGTAGAGTCAAGCGTAAGGGTGGTATCCGGATAGTATAAAGTCGTGTCAACCTGTTTGTTCTGATTGACAATTAATATACTATCAAGCTGATGATAATATGTACTGTCTTTTCCTGTGAATGATATGTCAACAATAAGCTTTTGGCTATAAATATTATATGAAGTGATAAAAGCAACAAATAGGAAAATTAATCGTGATTTCATATAAAAGGTAATTTTGTAATGAGTATTAATTAAAATGCATTCCAGCTACGATATTTATTTTATTAGTAGTTTTTTGACATATCGATGATTTGGATTCGTAATGACTACCAAATAAAGCCCTGCGCTAAATCGGGCCGTATTAATTTTTACTGCGGATTTACCGGAATCCCAATACTCCTGATGGACGGGCTGCCCTGTTCGGTTGAAAATCTTGATTGAGCAGTTTTTTGATAATGCTTTGATGGGTTTAATCTTGAAGAAATTATCAGCAGGATTGGGAAAGAGTTTAATATGATCATTTCCGTATTCATTTTCAATACCAACATTGTTTTGAATATGAATATCAGCTGCAAAAGCTTTTAATTTGAGTGAAGCACTGCCTGTCACGTTAATTTTGAACCAGCAAAAAAATGATGTATCAGCTCTATTAACTCTTCCACCCACATACCGTGTTCCAAAATCCAACCAGTCGTTAAATAAATAGGTAACGATAAAACCGGAATATTGATGATAACGTGTGAAATATACATTAGATTTAGTAAATTGTAAACCATTATGTAGTGTGTCGCCATATTGAAATGGTTTTCCTACACGTGAAAAGGTAGTGTCTACATGCCATTCGTGAGTGTTGGATGTATCTACTCTTCCATAAATGACTTCATTTTCCCCATAGGGTTTAATTTTTGTATAATATGCGTCAAGTCCATTGGAAGTAAAGTATTGCACCTGGAATCTAAAATCGGAAGAATCATTGTTATCAACATCTACATCATATCCCGGAATACTATAATCATTGCCACCATTCGACAAATAAATAGTTGAACTGGTATCATAATCATAGATAATATCGTTGTAATGCCCTACTATAAAAACAGAATCCTGCGCTAAAACATTAGTTAAAAGTCCAATAATAGTAAGGGTTAGTATAGTAGTTATTCTTGTATTCATTGGTGTTTAAGTTTTGGGATAACTAAGATATGATAATTTTTTTTCTAAGAAAAATTTGATTTGATTATTATTTAAATTGACGTTATAAATACTATATATAAAGGTGCAATTGTATAAATTTTGTTAGCTTTGTAAAAAGCAGTTACCCGAAGTTTTTCATTGTTGTGATGCGGAGTTGACTAAGGTTTGGGATTGAGCACATAAATTTTTATAATAAGCTCGTGCTTAAAAAAATAAAATCCGTGTTTATTGATAGAACAAACTCACAAGATTTTTTAAATTGAAAAATCCTTTACTGGCTACATGAAATCAAAAAACGATTTATTTGCAGTTGCGATAGGAGCAGTTTTTCTCTGTTTTTTTCTTTTCTATAACCGATACCCGATAGCTTATGTCGATACAGGAGCCTATATACTCAAAGCATTTGTAGGAAAATTCACTCAGGATCGTCCTATGTTTTATGGGTGGTTTATTCAGCACATCAGTTTAAAGGAATCACTTTATTTGGTCTCCTTTGCCCAAGGGTTGCTTATTTCTTCGCTGGTGTTGTTGTTTTTTAAGTATTTCATGAATAGAGGACAGTACACTGTGTATTTCGTTGTTTTCATTATCCTCATATCCTTTTTTACCGGAGCTTCCTTTCATGTTAGCCGGCTAATGCCTGATGCTTTTACCCCTGTTTTCTTACTATCAATGATTTTATTGCTTTATGTGAGAAAGATGAAGCTTATTGAGGTCTTTTATGTTTCCATATTGTATGTTTATAGTATGGTATCCCATAATACTCACATGATGTTAAATATTTTATTAATTGTCGTAATTATCTTTTATCTGGTAGTTCAATTGATTCGTAAAAAACACTTTATATTTCCTGTTAAACGATTGCTACTGGTTGGTTTGCTAACCGGTTTTGGATTTTTACTTTTATCTTTATCCGCTTTGCAGTATAATGGCAAATTTGGAGTGGATCAGGGAGGTCATGTATTTATGATGAATCGCCTTCTCAAAATGGGCTTACTTGAACCCTATCTGGAAGAGTATTGCCCTGAGAAAGATTATAAAATTTGTCAATATGAAATTGACCGAAAAGGATTTCTTTGGAATAATGAAAAAAGCCCTGTCTATAAGCAAGGAGGATGGGATGAAACTAAAAAACAATACAAAAGAATTATCTTTGACCTCTTAACAACACCAAAATATACAAGAAAATTTATTGCCAGAAGTGTAGAGGGGGTTTTTAAACAGTTTTTCAGTTTTGAAATAGGGAACAGAGGGCCTTATGGAAAGGACTCCTGGCCTTATAAAAATATTGAAAGGTTTTATTCTGACCAAGCGCATAGTTTTTTAAGTTCAAAACAAAATAATGGCTTATTGGAAACGTACCTGGAACGCCTGAATACTTCTCAATATATTCTTATTACACTTTCTTTTATTATTTTGTCTGTTTGGATATTTAATCACAAGTTATGGAATAAACTTTCTCAAGATAATAAACATCTTATTATTTTCATATTAATTGCAGTTGTAGCTAATGCCATTATCACCGGGACCTTTACAAACATAAGAAACAGGTTTCAAAGCCGGGTTATTTGGTTAATTGTCTTACCCGCATTCATGATAGTGGTTAATTATGGTAAGGCGTGGTTTCACTCAAAATTTATTAAATCGAAAACCAATACGAAAGTAGAATGACGGTGAGTGCTGTAATACATACCATTCTGGATAGCTTTATGAAATAAAATTTTTACTTTTGCAGGGTATCCATTTGAAACAACAGATAAAATTATGAAATACAATCTTTCCCGACTAAAGAATTCCGAAAGACTTATCTTTTTCATCATAGCGGTGTTGAATGCATTGCCTATCTTTCTGTTCAAATTTTTTCCGTCGATGGACGGAGCGGTACATACCTATAATGCGCAAAATATCATTGAATTGCTAACCAATTCGGGGAGCAGACTTCATGAATACATGGCTTTCAACCCCGATATTGTCCCGAACTGGGGCGGGCATATCCTGTTATCGTTATTCAGCCTCGTTTTTCCGGCTTATATTGCCGAAAAACTGATGTTTCTTACCTACTTCATTGGGTTGCCCTATGCTTTTAGGTTTTTAATTACCACAGGGCTAAAGCAAAAACCGTATCTAGCTTATTTGATTTTTCCCTTGACTTATACTTTCCTACTGGGATTGGGTTTTTATAATCTCAGTCTGGCTCTTGCTCTGCTTTTCATTAATATAGCTTTTTGGGAGCAACATAAAGAGAATTTATCGATTAAAAATCTCATCTTGTTCTTTCTGCTTATCTCTGTACTTTATTTCACCCATATGTTTGTCTATGTGGTATTCGGACTTACCATACTGATATTTTTTATCCGCGAACTGCTGACTGAAATGGCTATAGGCGAAGGGTTTCAGCTTCAGAAACACCTGAAAAGAGCGTTATTTGTCATTATTGGATTTTCGGTGACCCTTATTCTACTGGTGAAACAGTTATTCTTCTCCGGAGAGTTTACTTTGAAGGGCGAATCAAAGTCATTATCGTTGGATAAACTTCTGGACGGAATATGGCATGTTAGGGGCTCGATCATATACAGCAAAGGGGAAGAAGGCACCGTAAACGTGGTTTTCTTTGTAGTACTTGTTTTGCTGACCCTTTTTATTGTTGTAAAGAGGTTACGGAAAAAACAACTGCATAATGTCAAGGGAGCGGATGCATTTATTCTGACTGCTTTGGTGCTTTTGGTGCTTTACTTTGTTATCCCCAATAACCTTCCGGGGAAAGGTGGCCACATGTCATTCCGTTTTATTATAGTTTTTTTCTTAATGTGGGTGGCTTGGGTAGCTTCCCACAAAATACCCCGCTCTCTGATGATTCCGGCGGTAGCCTTGGCCTTGGCAGTGACCTTTGTAACCCTCTCGCGCCGATCGGTGCGGATTAACCGTTTAAGTAATTCGGCGGAAGAGATTTATACTATCTCCGAAAAAGTAGAACCCGAAGCCGTGGTATTACCGTTAAACTATTCTAAAAACTGGTTGCATCCTCATTTCTCCGGATATCTGGGGTATAAGAAATCGGTGATTATTATGGAGAATTATGAATTGAGTAAGGAAGTATTTCCCTTAGTGTGGAACCCGAATATGCCTAAGGTTCTGCTGGGAGATAGGCGTTGGAATCAGACCTGCACCTATTGGAAGAGCAATAACAAGAATAAATCAAAAGTTGACCGGATCGACTACGTTTTCTTTTGGGGCAATAAAACCGACAAATGCCGCAAACAACTGGAGAACCTGGTTGAAAAAAACTATCACCGTGTGGCCGAAACCCAACACGGTGATTTATATAAGCGAAATCAATAGGATTTATTCTATCCACATATCGTGGATGACGCCTTTTATGTCTTTTTTCGGGTAAGGAATATTGTTTTGATGAAATGGCGTAAATGGCCACCAATCGCCATGATGAAACTCCTGCGAAACCATCATTATCATCTGATTATTCGGGATTTTAGTAACAGTTTCATCCATATATCCCACTGTTTTGAGATTATCAAGGTCGGGGCCGACTTTCCAGACAATGCTGTCGGGATACCACCCGATTTCGTAATAATAGTGGTTCCCCTGGAACATTTCATTCTCATTCACCGGTTTTTTCGAGGTAAGCGCCCTGTAGGTGTCATACCACCGATGTAGTAAAAAGTCTTGTCCGCCATATTCCATCTCCGGTTCACCAAAACTGGGAGGATCCTGGCAGGCAAGGTCCCAGTTAGTACAAGCTACAATGATATTATCGGTTTTGGCCGGGTCATAATTTTTCTTCTTTTTCGACCAGTATTTCGATTCTTTTACTATTTCGATATCAATCTCCGAGTACGTTGCCCGATCGACATATTGAATGTTTTCTTTATCGCCACCCCCTTTGGCGACATATCCCTCTTCGCAGAGGTTGCGCTTGTTCCAGCTGCGGCGGCTTTCGGTAAATAACCAGAAAGCGTTAGTGACGCCGTTCC
>JAIPAH010000098.1 GCA_021740175.1 Bacteroidales bacterium | reverse complement strand
GGTTGCTCCCCAGCAGAGCCCATCTCCGTTTTACTTTACGACTTTAAAAATATGTATGGTTAGAAAAATAAAAAAATGAAGTTATTAACACGAAGTTGAAAATAGTGAACATTGTGTCAACCATATTTATGAAAGGTCAAACCCCCCGAAACCCGAAACCCGAAACCTCTTCCTATTTCACCGGGGCAAAACACCGAACACCAAACAATGAACACCAAACAAAGAACCCCTAACCCCTAAAGGGGAACCACATCCCGCCATCCAATTACAATGAATTACAATCAATTACGAGCTTTAGCTCAAATTACCACAAATTACCAATCACCAATTAACCAATCAACCAACCCCCCCTCACTCAAAAGCCATAGAATACAGCCTGTCAATGCTTTCTCTGAGCTCGCTCTCCGAAATGTATTTACTTTTACGAAGGTATTCCCGTCCCTCAATAAACAGCAGCAAGGCGGGATTAGAAAAAATCCCATAATGGGCCGGAATATCCGGGTATCTTTCGGAATTGGCAAAGGCAAGCGTGATTTTCGGGAAATTAGTATTGATGAGCCCAGTCTAAAAAGCCTTAAGACCCCTAAATCCCCTGAAGGGGACTTTCTTAAACTGCTGATTTTTAGCAGTTAGGGGTAAAAATGGTAAAAATCAGCAGTTTTAAGGCTTTTTAGACCAGACTCATTGATGTTAAAAGTAAAAAGAAGTTCGAGAACAATCAAAAAAACAAATTTCTACCTGGATTTTGATTTTATGAGGGGGTTTTCTATCCAAGGTGTCAGGATTATAAGGGCTTTTCCGCATTAAGTTAAACTAAAATCTTTATTTATTTTTGTTAATTTTATTTTGTGGTAATGATCATTTTTTATAAATTGCATCGACAATTTGTCAATAGACAAGATTGTAAAATAGTCATAAGATTTAGTCGCTTAACCAAAAAACTAAACTAAAACTAACTAAACTATGAGAAAATTTACTATTTTGCTCGCATTGCTGGCCTTTTTAGGAGTTCAGGCAGTGCAGGCACAACAAACGATTACTGGCACAGTAACTAGTGCCGAAGACGGAAGTCCGGTCCCAGGCGTTCAGGTAGTTGTTAAAGGAACTACCCAGGGAACAACGACGGACCTGGACGGAAATTATGAGATTACCGTTGAAGACGAAGCGGAAACATTGGTTTTCAAGTTCGTGGGAATGGTTACCAAAGAGGTTCCCATAGCAAATAAAACGGTAATTAATGTAACTATGGAACCCGAGGTTAAAGATATCGAGGGGGTAGTGGTAACTGCTCTGGGTGTCTCGCGAGAGAAAAAGTCCTTGGGATATGCTGTTCAGGAGGTTAGCAGCGAAGATATAGAGAAAACCAATCAAACCAATGTGATTAATTCTCTATCCGGTAAAGCAGCCGGCGTGAATGTATCTACCTCCACCGGAAGTTTTGGCGGTTCATCAAGAATTCTCCTAAGAGGGGTTCACTCCATTGATGGAAATAACAATCCGCTCTTTGTCGTAGACGGAGTTCCGATGAATAATCAGAATTTTAATAGTTATACCACAGAGCGTGGTGCCGGTGGTGTTGATTGGGGTAATGCCGCACTCGACATCAACCCTTCCGACATCAAAACGGTTTCCGTACTTAAGGGACCTAGTGCTACAGCCCTTTATGGTTCCCGGGGAGCTAACGGAGTGATCATGATTGAAACGAAAAGAGGTGAGGAACAAGAGGGTATTGGAGTTACTTGGAGTTCAAACGTGACCTTTTCGGAAGTAGGTAAGCTACCGGAATATCAAAACAAATATGGTGGTGGTAATGGGCCTTTTGGAACTGTGACCGTTGATGGAGAAGAATATAGAACTGCTTATTATGCCATGGACCAAAGCTGGGGGCCGCGATTTGAAGGTCAGGAAGTGGTTCAATGGAATAATGTCTATGATTGGGAACAAGGCATTACCGAAAACTTACAAACACGACCCTGGGAAGCTAATGAAGGAAATATTCGTAATTTCTTCGAAACAGGGCTTTCTCTGAAAAATAATATTGCGTTTTCTGGTGGGGATGAGAACCATACATTCCGTTTGTCTTATACCAACACCAACAGAACAGGAGTATTTCCTAATAGTGGACTTCAGAAAAACAATATTTCATTCAATGGGTCTTCCAATTTAACTGATGATTTTGAGGTTCATGCGAATATAAACTACCTGAATTATCACAATAAGGCCCGCCCTGCCACAGGATATTCGGACTATTCTCACATGCAGAAGTTCACCCAATGGGGACAGCGACAATTTGATTTTGGTTTAATGAAGAACTATCTTAATCCTGATGGTACCCAGAGAACATGGAACAGGAAAAGTTTTACTGATCCTGCACCAAAATATGCTGATAACCCTTATTTTATTCAACATGAGGCTTATCCGGAACAATGGCGTGAACGAGTTTATGGTAAAATAGGTTTTAACTATTCTATTACTGATAAGCTTAAGTTTACAGGTAATGTAAAAAAAGATTTTTATACCGATACTCGTGAAAACAGAATACCGGAAGGCTCTGTGAATATCTCCGAATTTGAGAGAGATATATACGAAGTAACAGAAGATAACTATGAACTCCAGTTAAGGTATAATACAGATTTATCAGAGCAGATAAGCATGAATGGCTTGGTTGGTGCAAATCGTTATGATTATAGTTATAAGAATAATTATGCAGCTACTCAGGGAGGGCTTTCTGTGCCCGGCCTTTTTGCAACGGACAATGCAAAGAGTACTCCCACGACGTCCGATGCAATGCGAGAGAAGAGAATTAACAGTCTTTATGGCCGGTTAGGATTTAGTTATAAAAGCCTGGTATTTTTGGATATGACCCTCAGGAATGACTGGTCTTCTGCTTTACCAGAAGGTAATAATTCTTATATGTATCCTTCTGTTACCGGTAGTTTTGTGTTCTCCGATCTTGATGCCTTACAGGATTATGAATGGTTATCATTCGCTAAAATAAGAGGGAGTTGGGCACAAGTAGGTAATGATACCGATCCCTATCAAACTTCGCTCACTTATGCTACATATGATAGCTTTGATGGGTCTCCGAGGATATCGATTCCTAATACATTGAATAATCCGGAGTTGAAACCTGAAACTACCGAATCCATTGAAGGTGGTCTTAATTTGGTTTTCTTCAACGACCGTCTGGGTTTTGATTTTACTTATTATACCGAAAGTTCATACGACCAGATACTTACACTTCCCGTTACAGCATCAAGTGGTTATTCATCTAAGATTGTCAATGCCGGAGAAATTGAAAATTCTGGTATAGAAATTATGATGAATGTTACGCCAATTGAAAGCAATGACTTCTCATGGGATATTAATGTTAACTGGTCTCAAAACGATAATCAAGTCGTTGAATTAGCTGAAGGCATCACTAATTATCAGTTAGCTTCCGGTCCGTTTAATGTTACAGTTTCTGCTGCTGAAGGTGAACCATACGGCGTCATTAGTGGTAGCGGTTATCAATATGATGATAATGGTAATAAAATTGTAGCCGGAGGTATGTATGCCGGTACAGACGCACCGATAAACCTGGGAACTTATCTCCCTGATTGGACCGGCGGTTTGACTAACAGTTTTAACTATAAAGGCTTAGATTTTAGTTTTACTATTGATGTAAGAAGTGGAGGTTCTTTGTTCTCAACCACCAAAATGTGGGGAACGTATTCAGGTATGCTTGAAGAAACAGCCGAAAATAATATCAGAGAATATGGAATGGTACTGGAAGGCGTAAAACCTGACGGGTCTCCCAATGATGTGGCTATACATCCCCAAATTAAAGGGTTAAATCACTATTTCCTCGATGAGATGAATATCATCGAAACAGATTACTTTAAGTTGAGAAGTGTGAATTTATCTTATACACTACCGGCAAATATGTTTAATAGCGTGCCTATTCAAGGTTTAACTGTCGGTATTACCGGACGTAATCTCTTTATGTGGGGAACCGACTCCAAACATTTCGATCCTGAACATACTACAACTTCAGGTAACATTCAAGGAATTGAAGGTGGTGGAGTGCCACCGACAAGAGCCTATGGTTTCAAGCTCGATGTTAAGTTATAAAATGTTAATAAATTATTATAAAAAGGAAAATTATGAAAGGGATAAATAAGATATTAACGGGTTTTACTGTATTAGCAGTTTTACTCCTTGTCGGTTGCACAAAAGATTTTGAGGATATTAACAGTAATCCTAATCAACCGACAAAAGCCAACAACACATACCTTATGACAAATGCCCAATTCCAGTTAATGGATGTTTACTGGGATGAGTGGTTTAATGGTCGATGCGGTATGTTATGGAGCCAGTACTGGGCTCAGAACGAATACACAGAAGAAAGTCGCTATCGTGCCCGACCGACAACTGATGATAACTATTGGATGGAATATTATCGTGCATTAAATGATCTTCAGGAAATTATTAGGACCAATAAGAATGCCGATAATCCCAACACCAATGAAGTTCAGGTAGCACGAATTCTTAAAGCATATTTCTTTCAGGTAATGACCGATACGTGGGGTGATATACCCTATTCGGAAGCATTACAAGGCAATGATAATTTGCAGCCTAAGTTTGATAGTCAAGAGAGTATATACACCTCTTTGAATCAAGAGCTAAAGGATGCCCAGAGTAAATTGGATCCGGAGGCTACACAAGATGTAAAAGGTGATATGATTTACGGTGGCAAGGTAAACAAGTGGAAGAAATTTGCTAATTCTCTGCGCTTGCGTATTGCCACAAGGATGAAAGATAAGGCACCCGGTAAGGCCCAAACAATTTATGACAATATCGCTGATGGAGATGTCTTCCAAAGCAATGACGATAACGCGACATTTGTTTGGGGAACGGCAGTGCCCAATAATAATCCATTAAACGAAGACCAGAAGACAAGAACGGATTTCTCGGTATCTAATACTATGGTTAATACGCTTAAGGATTATAATGATCCGAGATTATCGGTATATGCTGCTCCTATTAATGATGAATCTTCGGATGAATACGTGGGAATGACTTATGGCCTTCGTAACTCACAAGCCGCAGCCATGAGTAATGATAATGTTTCTCAGCCCGGCTGGGAAGTTTATCGACCGGATGCACCAACTATTCTCATGACTTATGATGAAGTATTATTCATTAAAGAAGAATGGAATAATTTTGATGGCTCCTATTACAAAGATGCCGTAAAAAATAACTTGAAATTCTGGGGCGTTCCGGCAGATGAGCGAGCCGCTTATCTGAATACTTTGCCGGATGCACCAACCCAGGATGAAGTCTATACGCAGAAATGGATCGCATTATATATGCAAGGGCTTCAAGGGTGGTCACACATACGCAGAACCAACACACCAGACCTGGATCCACCGGCTGGAGGTATTTATGAATCGGTCGCTACATATATGACCGAGAAGGATGTACCTACTAGAAGGCCTTATTCACAAAATATATATGACCTTAATAGGGCCAATTTGGATGAAGCGTTGAACCGACAAGGGCCCGATCAAATAAATACCCAACTATGGTGGGATGTGCAATAGTAATAATGAATTGTGAACATTTAATAATTTAAGAGTTATGAGAAAAATAATATTATACAGCATAGTAATTGCCGCATTGGCCTTCTTCTCCGGATGTGAAGAACCAGACGAAGTCAAATATGATGTCGGAGATGGCTTCTCAGCACAGGTAGGAACTTTCACAGTGTTTGATAATAATGTGGATGTCAATTTTTACGTGGCCAATCCGGACGTAAATCAGGTTACAGTGAAAAATATGGGATGCTTTTCGGCTAATGACAACCCGATAGCCCATAACAATCAAGTTATGGATTTTGGAACGCTTGAAGTAAATGACGGGGTAGCTTCGAAAACTTTCAGCAGGTCTGAACTGGGTTTCCTGGATAATTCCAGTGATACCCTTATAGGGGCTTACTGTCAATTAAAGGTAACCAGTCAGATAGAAGCTAATCCGACAAATTATGTCACCATTACGATGAATGATCCGCTTGAAATGTTAGAAGGACCTTATGTATGGGGAACAAACGATGAGGGCGAACCAACCAAGAAAATGGTTGATGTCTATCACAATGATGATGAGCAGTATATTAAGTACACTATGATGAGAAACGGTAGCAGTATAGATAATATGACTGTTGAACAAAAGGTTAATGCAGACGGCACCTGGTCGGAAATGGGGTTGGATTTGAATACCCAGGCAGACAATGGTGGGTATATAATAGATTCCCTATCAATTGTTGGCAATGATTTTAATGTCGATGATACCGTACATTATAGGTTTACTGCAGAAGTGGGTTCTTACACGACCATGTATATGCACAGTGTCGTTGTTAACCAATTAACATTTGACGAAACAGGCTCCTTTACGCTCGATCAGGAGGAAGGTAAGTCGTTTGACCTGGTCAATAACCAAATAGTTTACGACACTCTATCTGACGCTAGCGTCGATTCAGCCGATGTGACTATTAATTATACGGCAGGTAATTTCGGGCTGAAATCCGACTATAATGCTGAGTTTGTCAAGACTTCCAATACAGAATTGTATCAGGAAAACGATAAAGAAGCTATTATCGCTGAATATGAAGACGGAGTACCTTCTGCCATGATTACGAATCTTACTGAGGAAGATGTAGTTATCTATCGAACTACAAGGGATTCAGAAGAGTATTATGGTATCCTTCAAATCGAAGAAGCGATGAGCAATGCCTCCGATACTGAGTATCATATGATGATTACCTACAGAAACAACTAATCATCATTACAAACTGATAAAACTCAATATTAAAAAAGGTTGGCCCGATATTTAAGGGCCAACCTTTTTTAATGTATAATATTCTAATAGCCTATCGCCTGACTAACGTAAAGAAATAATTGCCAAAAATTTTGTCGTAATATTATTTTGTATTATCTTTAAAATCAGGAAAAGATAATACCTTTTTTCCTGCCGAGTGAATAGGGGTGCATGCTGCACGGATGAAAACAAAAATCGCACCCTATGCCATGGAGCGACACACATACAACCACCCAAACGAATCCCTTTTTAAGGATAAAAGGATATAAGAGTCTTTTTGCCGGGACTGATCCGCCTTTGTAGAGCTATGTCTTTACATTAGCTTAACGAAGACGTAAAGACCACGTAACCTTGTCTATCGATAAGCCCTTTAATTTCGATAACACAAAACCAAAGAGGTTATATTTTCCGGAGAAGAAGAAAGCACGTTGACAGACCGCAAGAAAAGAAAATCCCTGGCCCCTTAATTACAAACAAAGCATTAAATTCAAAAAATACCTAAATTATGAAACATATTATTTTATTAATGATATTATTAAGCTTCACCTCTGTTGGGGTGGGGCAGACGCAAGGTGATATTTTAATTACTGAATACATGGCGGATCCTACTGATGTAACAGATTCAAATGGTGAATACTTTGAACTTTATAATACAACCGGGTCAAATATAGATATCGATGGTTGGATTATTAAAGACGATGGTTCAGATTCATTTGATATTTCAGGTACTTTAGTAATTCCTGCATATGACTTTATTGTCATTGGGAAAGGAGATGGGACTTATAATGGCAGAGATTATGAAATAACAGATAGTGATATGTATCTTACCAATGGTGGTGATGAAATTGTACTAAAAGAACCTGGTGGAACAGAAATTTGTAGAATTAATTATACTGATGGAGATCAATTTGAACCTGCATCATGTGAATTAAACGACATATCAAATCATACTGATGGCGTTACTTCAGAAAGCGATTATGTAGCTGCAACTTATGCATTATCCGAAAATGACAAGGGTTCACCTGGTTCAGCTGGCAACACAAATGGCACAGGTGGCGGTTCCGATCCTGAACCTTCCAACCATGTAAATAATTTCACGGCATCTGCAAATGGTTCTACTCAGATTGATTTAAGCTGGAATGATAACGACGGTGCTCAACCTGCTGATGGTTTTTTAATTAAAGCAAACACAACCGAATCTTTCAGTGCTCCCTCGGATGGAACAGACCCAAACGAAGATTTTGATTTATCCGATGGTTCTGCACTAGTGAAAGTAAACCATGGCATTGAATCCCATTCATTTACTGGTCTTAGCGCGTCAACCCAGTATTACTTTAAAATTTGGCCTTATACGAACTCCGGTAGCAGTATTGATTTTAAAATAGATGGCACAGTACCAACCGATAATGCAACTACAAGTGTAGCTGCGGCTATTGTAATCAACGAAATACTCGCTGATCCGGATGCAACCAATGGTGATGCTAATGGAGATGGAACAGTAGATACAGGGGATGATGAATTCGTTGAATTATATAATAATTCTTCTGATGGCATTAACATTAGCGGATATACAATTCATGATGGGGGTGGAGAGCGGCATGTTTTTCCGAATGGAACATACATTCAACCTCATGATGTGATTGTAGTTTTCGCAGGTGGTACACCAACTGGCTTTGACAATCTCGATGTGCAAACTTCATCATCTGGTCAATTAAGTCTAAATAACAGTGGAGATGATGTTATTTTAAAAGATGCATCAAATGCAGAAGTTACTTCAGTTACTTATGGAAGTGAAGGCGGAGATGATCAATCATTAGTAAGAGACCCCATAGCCACGGGGAGTTTTGTGAAACATACTAATGCTACTGGCGCTTCGGGTGCAATTTTTTCACCTGCTAAAAATATTGACGGCTCGTATGTAAAAACACCCACTGTATGGGAGGGTACTGCCAGAAGCAACTCTTGGACAACTTCTGGAAACTGGTCTAATGGAATTCCGGATGAAAATTATAGAGTTGTTATTCCAAGTTCATTAAGCACTTATCCAACAATTTCGGCAGCAGCGACAGTAAACAGTATTGTAATTGAGAACGGTGGCTCACTGGTTGGTCAGGAATACCTGACTGTCAATGGTATTGCAACGTTTCAACGGGAAATTGAGGGTTACAGTGTTTCAACTAGTGATGGCTGGCACCTGCTCTCCTCGCCGGTCAATAACATGACCATTGCAGGTTCTGATTTTGAACCGGATGCCGGGGCAGGCAACGATGATTTTTATGCCTGGGAAGAATCTTCTTATACCTGGTTGAATTATGAAGTAGGAAGCAATAACATTGACAACTTTGAAAATGGAACCGGTTACCTGGTAGCTTATGAAAATACAGCTACAAGAGAATTTACAGGCGACCTGAATACCAGCGATGTGACAGTTTCGGGATTAACCGATCAAAACCCTTCAAATGATTCCGATTATGGCTGGAACCTCGTGGGAAATCCTTTCTCCTCTGCCATTCAATGGGATGATGGAAACTGGGATTTGACGGACTTCCAGGCTACTGCAAAAATTCGTGATGAATCCGGTGGAAATTACATAGATATCACTTCCGGTGGGACGAATATTATCCCGGTTAACCAGGGATTCTTTGTCCAGGCGATAAATGACGGAGTCAATCTCACTATACCATCGGGTGCTCAAATACATGATGGGCAAGGATTCTACAAAAACGATAAAGAATCGGAAGGCTTCCTGAAACTTAAAGTTTCAGCCGATGCAAATTCCTTTTATGACATTCAGACGATTCGTTTGCACGAAGCATCTGATGAGAGCTACGACCGGTATGACTCAGAAAAATTCGCCGGGAATGAAAATGCCCCGCAAATTTATTCGATAGATGAGGACTTAGGAAATCTCTCAACCCATAGCGTGCATCCCTCTTCCATTGATGATTCACGCATCTTCCCTTTAGGTTTTGAAGCTGTTGATGGGGAGTACACGGCTTCGATGAATGTGAATACGCTCGGTGAAGAATATTCAGCCGTCCTTGAGGATACAAAGGCAGATAAAATGATTGATTTTTCCGAACAGGAGACCTATACTTTCAGTGCCCTGGAAGGGGATGATGTGGAACGCTTCCGCCTCCACCTGGAGAAATCGGCCATCGGCATTCCGGCAGATTCAGAGCTCCAGGACACTCATATATACGCCAATGATCATAAAATTTACATTCAGACAAGCGAAACCCTGACAAACGGCATGGTATCCGTTTTTAATACCCTTGGCCAATTAATAGTTCAGGATGATTTGAACGCCGGTTACCGGGTCATAGGCATGGAAAGCAAGGGTGCCTATATCGTAAAAGTCCGTGCCGAAGAAGGTTTCTCATCTGAAAAAGTCATCATAAAATAATTTGAGAATAAAAAACATTAGAACTATGAAAAAGATAACAAACATAATAGCGACTTTATTAATAACTGTTCTGCCTTTGATTTCTTTTGGACAGAATGTTCCTGCTCCACCGGATACACATGGCAGTGACACCAATCAATCGGCTGAATCCGCTCCCATCGGCGGCGGCGTAGCCATGCTGGTAGCTATGGGCGCTGCCTATGGTGGAAAGAAATACTACGATTATCGCAAGAAGCTGAAAAACGAAATGGAGGATTAGGGAAACCCGTTTTACTTTATGAATTAAGGCACAAACCGTATTCTGCTCGCGACAGGATACGGTTTTGCTGTTTTGGCTGCTTCGGCCTCTGCCCCTCAACCCATAATCCCTTCTCCCCAGGGAGAAGGGAAATTTAGCTTCGCTCTATTACTGCATTGACGAGCTAGCGGCGTTAGCCGCGATAAAATTTATAGCCATATCCTATATGCCAAACATTTCTTTAGCGGCAGCGCCGCGGTAATATGAGAGCTTTCCGGATGTTACCGGTGCTCCGCACCTTGATTTCGGCAGGGCGACACTTGATGCTATAAATATTACCGAAGCCGTCCAAAAAGGTAAATATTTACCGTTAAAGTAACTTGGTAAAGTTCAATTAAAAAACGAAACTCGATGATATTCAGCAACTTCCCTTTAGGGAATTTAAGGGTAAAAGTTGCTGAATATCCTATTATAAGGCTTTTTGGATGGCCCCCAACTTTGACCAACGTCGCTACAATTCCTGGATGTTATAATTCACCTTACTTCACCACCACCTTCTTCTGCACTTTTTCTTTTTCCTCATCGGAAGATACCTGCAGGATGTAAACACCGGGCTTAAGGCCGGCAAGCGACAGGGTGTTATTTCCGGGATTCAGGCGTTGTTTTTCTCTTATTTTTCTTCCATAAAGGTCGAAAAGCCTGTATTGTGACCGGGAATGATTCACGGGGACAAAAATATTCAGGCGTTCTGTGGCCGGATTAGGATACACATTGTATTCTGACCGTTCAGGCTCCTCTTCCAGAGCTGCGACGGCTCCGGGTTCTTTCTCGCACTCTTCGTAAGGACCACCCGGCGAGCCGCCGATGCAACCGGCAAACCAGTTGCTGCCATCATTAAGGTCAGCATCGGGCGAGGTTAACTCCAGTGTACGGCCCGTACCGGATACATTTTCCGGCCAGGGAGCTTCATCATCGTAGGTCATGTCGAGATATTTCTCCTCGTTGGCATCAAACAGCCTGATAGCTTCACCATCGCTATTATAACCAAAATCAAACGGCCCGATAACGTTGCCGACGTCCGGGTAAATCGTATGAAATTTATCCAGGTTGTTGGAAATCACCAAATAACCGTCGGGCGGCAGCTTCGTACCGAAGGGGATGGCATAAATATGACTCTCTTCGCCGTTTTTCAACCACCAGTTGCTGAGGTCTACCGTATCGCTGCCATAGTTGTGCAGTTCGATCCAATCCCCTGCGTCCAGCGAATCGGCGGAGCGGTAGTTGATTTCACTGATTGTAATTTTCTGCTCGGGCCCTGAAGTCGTATCTTCAACAAAATGGGCCACCACTGTCGCCGAAGTGTCGAAAGCAATTTCATGGGCATTGGTGAGCGTATCGGTAATAAAGTCGTTGCGCTCCCAATGGGAAAACATATAGCCCTCTTTCCCTTCGGCTTCTATCGGTACGGGGCATCCGTCAAAATAGATGCCTGACCACGGGTATTCGGAAGGTGCTAGGGTAGAGATTTTAACTTTCCCGGTGCCTTCGGGCTCTACATTGGCCGTAAGGGTGATTTCACCGTTAAGGTCAAACTCCCCCATAAGATGTTGCCGCTGGTATTCCGCCCTGCTGTCCGCGTAGTTCTCTATAGAGTTTATATTATTTTCCCAGACTGACATGCTGCCGCCCCATTTCTCCATATGGCGCGGCATTTCATCCTCAATGGAGGCTACTGTGCTGTCGATGCTTTGCTGCACATGTTCCGGTTTAAAAACCGTATTCAACAGGTCGGCAAAGCGATTGATAAAATCATGTTCGTAGCCTTCATACTGTAGCATTTTCCTTAAAATC
>JAIPAH010000097.1 GCA_021740175.1 Bacteroidales bacterium | reverse complement strand
CAGTGGGCTTCTTCCTTGGTGGTGACTTCCGCGCCGCACAAAACCGTGATTCCATAATCCCCAGCCATCTCTGTGATGGTGGCACACTGGCCCGTATGGTTATGATCGGTGATGCCGAGGATGTCCAGCCCTTTTTCGGCGGCTTTTGCCAGGATGGTCTCGGGCGACATATCCAGGCTTCCACAGGGCGAGAGGACCGTGTGTGTATGGAGATCGGCTTTGTAGTGTTGCATGAGGATTTCCTTGTTTTGCGGATCGGTGAATTTTTGTGTGCTGGTGGTTTAGTAACCTCTTGGTATTCAAGCCACTAAGGCACAAAGACTCTAAGATACACGAAGGAAGAACTTGTTTGTTTACTTAATCAACTCGAATATCCTGCCAGCAGTCTCAAAGGCCTCTTCTTTAGTAGAAAGCACAGGGACCCCTTCCTCGTGGCTTTGGGCTTCCATATCCTTATCAGGCTTTAGTCCTTTGACAAGTACAATCGCTGCCAGGTCTTTCAAGGAAGCAATGGCCATGACATTTTTGTGGGTCTGCAGGGTAACCCAAACTTGTCCCTCCCCGGCATTGCCCATCACATCACTGAGCAGGTCGCAGGCATAACCACCCACCACTTGTTTGTCGAGCCCTTCTTTTCCGCTTACTATTTCGAATCCCAGCTTCTCTGCTAATTCACTTACTTTCATTATTATCTAAGGTATCTAAATTAATGTCTATTCGGTTTTTGCCCCAGATGCGCTCCAGCATTTGTATGGCCTTTTCCTGTTCATCAATGTTTAGGTAGGCCTTCAGAGCTTGAACGAAAATGCAGCTATCCTGCGAAGCTTTTCCGTTGACAATATCTTCAGCCAGGGCGCTGCAGGAAGGCGCTCCACAGGCACCGCAGTCAAATCCCGGGAGCTGTTCCAGGATTTTGGTTCGTTGCTGCATTTTTTGCATCGCTTTGGACATATCTTCATCCAGCTTATCGATGGAGCGCGGTTTTACAGGCTCCAGGCCCATATTTTCCAGGATGAAGTTTTGGTAGTTATTCATCGGATTATCGTCTCGCTCTTCCTGCTTTCTGCTTCTCAATTGCTCAGCTCGCTCTTCCATTTTTTCCACCGTGAGGAACCGATTGTTGACGTTAAGTACCCCTCCTGCGCAGCTTTCATCACAGGCTCTCAGCTCGAGGAAATCGATATCCGGCATTTCTTCATTTTCCAGTTTTTCCAGAAATTCGATTACATTCTGAATACCGTCTATGGCCAGGCTACGCTTGCCTACATTCTCCGATTCCCCTTTGGTAAGACTCCACAAAACGCCCACATCCGAAAGGTTATTTTTCACCGGCACGCGGCAGGTATTGTCCTTGTTGCTTTTAATGCTTGCTAACAATTTATTGTAGATCGAATCCATGTTAATCACTCCGTTAATCAGGTGGGCATTTTCTCCTACCGGGCTTTTGACGGCAGCAATTTTCGCTGCGCATGGCGTAATATAGAAAATGCCGATGTCTTTTTCGTCAATACCCTTATCAATCAACTGTTTGCGGGCATAAAGCGCTGCCGTATCAAACGGTGGTTTCAGGAGCATGAGGTGATTGGTGAGGGAGGGAAATTTTACCTGGATAAGCCTGACAATCGCCGGGCAAAAGGTTGAGATGAGCGGCTTTTTGTCTTTATGTTGTTTGAGGTACTTATTGGCTTCCTCCTTTAAGATATCAGCCGTATGCTCGACCTCAAAGATGTCGGTAAACCCCACTTCCAGGAGGGTGCTGTAGATTTGCTCCGGCGGAAGACCTTCGGGAAACTGGCTTACCAGCACTGAGGGGAAAAGCGC
The DNA here is from genome assembly GCA_021740175.1 of Bacteroidales bacterium. Classification (GTDB taxonomy): domain Bacteria; phylum Bacteroidota; class Bacteroidia; order Bacteroidales; family JAIPAH01; genus JAIPAH01. The sequence continues at coordinate 10,575 of JAIPAH010000097.1, read as the reverse complement.
AATACGATGTTTATAATCAAAGATATTTTGGAAGTCATCTTCCTCAATACGGATAGCACTCACGGGGCAGGCCCTGAAACATTCACCACAGTCCACGCAACGGTTCTCCAGCAGTTGTGCTTTTCCATTGATTATACGAAGTGCTTCGGTGGGGCAAACAGTCATACAGTGGGTACATCCGATGCAGATGTCCTTATCGATTTTCAGCGCATGATGAAAAAATTTCTGCTGTGCCATAAATGCCTCCCTGCTATCAAAGATAATTAACGATCATTACAGTTGTCCCCTGGCTGACTTCACTATGGATCTCCATTTCGTCTGAATTTTTTTTCATATTTGATAATCCCATCCCGGCGCCGAAACCCATTTCCCGAACTTCTTCCGAGGCTGTAGAGTAGCCGTCGCGCATGGCTTGATCGATGTTAGCTATCCCGGGGCCTTCATCTGAAAGCCGGGCTTTGATTTTCTCTGTTTCGATATCCACTTTTATTTTACCCTTCCATGCATGTGCCACAATGTTGACCTCTCCTTCATAGAGGGCCACGACGGTACGTTTTATGGTTTTCGGATCGACATTCAACTGCTTCAGTATTTTTTTAATCCGGCTTGATGCCTGTCCGGCATTGGAGAAATCGCCGCCCTGAACTTCAAATTCAAATTCCATCTCCCGTGACTATTTAAAATAGTGGTTGAATACCGGCACTGAAGAGAACTCCTGACGTACGAAACATAGAATAACTCGTCTCGATCAGCACCATATCATTTTCGCGGGCTAAGTTAAGCATTTCGTCGCTAACTTTTTTTCCGCGGGCCATAACAATGTACGAGATATCCGACATTTCGGCTGTACGAATTAATTGTACATTGGATAGTCCGGTTATAAGAATCAGTTTTTCGGAGCCGGTAGTCAATACATCACTCATAAGGTCGGAGGAGAACCCGCAGGTGATTTCCTCACCTAAGCGGTGTTCTCCGCAGACCACCTTCCCCTCAATCTTCTCGCTTATTTCCTCAATTTTCATGAACCTAGCGATTTTTGTCTCCATCACAGTTTAACAACACTTAACAACAAAATACTTCCCGGCACAAAAGCTAATAATTTTTTGCATTCCGCTTTTAAAATTATAAGCCTTTTTAACGAGATTAACAACAGTACAAAAATAGGTCAGGAAAAAATGGAAACAAAGAAAAATTGTGAAAAAAATAACATTGTTAGTTTAATAACAAGAAATTTAGAATGCGTTTAGATAAATAAGTTTTTTATGTTTTTATGTTTTTAAGTTTTTGGGTGCTAAGTTTCTGTTTTTGATGGGTTTTATGATTGCGATTTGAAAACTCTCATCTTTTTTTGCGTTTCTTATCCAAAACGATTAAATTGACGTCATAATACTGATTAAAAATTAATCAAAATGAGAAGACAAATTGGAAAGAGAGCGCAAAAAGCCGGAGAACATAAAGATAAGTTTTTATCGGTGAGCTATGTGAAAGAAAATACCCAGAACAACCTGGCGCTGCGTCGCGATCATCTCTACCTGGAAGATGTTAAGAATGCCATAAACATCAATGCCCTGGAGCAGCGAATATTATTGCGCAAGGATCTGCTGCGGATGCTTGAAAGCGATATGCCCTTGTCGGTAATAAAGCAACGCATTTTTAAGGACCTGGAAACTGACCGGCATACCTTGATGAAACGCTACCATCTTAAAGTTCCCTGATGAGCGGGAATAGTAGCTGATTTTTCCCGGCTCCGGCTTTCAGAAAAATTCCTCTGACCTGATATCAAATGGGTCGATATCCCGGTCTTCAAGATGAGCGGACATTTCTTCAATCATTTCCGAATTTCCGCAGAGGTAGTAGATAGTATTTGCATCAGGCTTCATGTGGGTTTTAAAATAATCGGTGATACGGCCTTGAAAATGGCTTCCATTTTCCCGGGAAGTACAAAAGATCAATTTTTGCGGGTGATAGCTCTTATGCTCATAAGCTTCTGTGAGATAGCGTGTGCCATGCAACAGTTGATAATCGAGGAGGTTAAAACTTCGTACGAAACTTCGGAAAGGGGCTATTCCGGTTCCCGTAGCCATGAATAGCAGTTTTTTTTCTTTTGCCTCTTCATCATTGATAACAAAAAAACCATAGGGTCCCTCTACATCTAAAATATCTCCTTCACTCAATTGATCAAGTTTCCGGCTGATGTTGCCATTCTCCACCCGCCGCACCAGGATTTCAAGGTAAGGGTCTTTTTCGCCCGAATAGAGCGAATATTCCCGGCTTTCATTACCGAGTTCTACAATAATATATTGCCCTGCCCGGAACAGCAGGTTGTGCCGTTCCAGGCGAAGGACAAAAGTATATTCTGAAAGAACCCTTTTTTGTAAAATTTTACTTTTGAATTTCTCCATCAGATATTGGCTTTTTTGACATTGACATGTTTTTCGGCATGATAGGAGGACCTGACGAGCGGGCCGCTCTCCACATGTCCCAATCCGCGCTTCATACCTTCCTCATAGTACATATCGTAGACTTCCGGGGGCACATATTCCTGCACCTGCTCCAGGTGCGAATCGGGTTGGAGGTACTGTCCGATGGTCAGCACGTCACATCCGGCTTCCACGAGGTCATCCATAAGCTGGAGCACTTCGTCTTTGGTTTCTCCCAGTCCGACCATGATTCCCGATTTAGCGATTATTCCCGACTCCGCCACCATACGAATTACTTTCAGGCTTCGCTCATACCGGGCCAGGTTTCGAATCCGGGGTGTCAGCCTTTTTACTGTCTCCATGTTGTGGGATATGACTTCCGGTCCGGCATCGATAATTTTCTGCAGATTTTCCTGCTTCCCGTTGAGGTCGGGAATAAGCACTTCCATGGTTGTTTCGGGGTTATATTCCCTGACCGTTTTGATGGTTTTGGCCCAGAAAGCCGCGCCGCCATCTCTCAGGTCATCGCGGGCTACAGAGGTAATGACGGCGTGTTTCAGGCCCAGCGTTTGTATGGTTTCGGCCAGGCGCCGGGGCTCTTTCCAGTCTACTGCATCGGGAAGCACATTCGTAACCCCACAAAAGCGGCAGTTGCGGGTACATTTCTCCCCCAGGATCATAAAGGAAGCAGTGCCCGCACTCCAGCATTCGCCCCTGTTTGGGCAATTGCCGCTGGTACATATAGTATTCAGGTTATATTCTTCTATCAGGCGTTTTACCCGTGAGTATTCCTTGCCCTGGGGCAAAGGGGCTTTCAGCCAATCGGGTAAACGCCGCTTTTTCTTTGCTTGCGTTTGTTGGCTCATATCTCCTACTTTTTAATTAATTAAGACCAAATCTAAATAATTAGATAGAAACAAAGAAATAATTTCTGGTAAGAATTGGGGTTTTGGACTTGGAAGGAGCTTCTCCCGAGACCTTTCGTCTTTCCCTTCTAGCTTGATGTGCGCAAAAAGCCGGAAGGTCAGGCCGATAACCTGCCAGCTCTTGGCAAGGGCTAGGAGAGAAAAAGTATTTTTTGGTAGTTTTTAGTTGTTTTGGTGGAGCAGCCAGAGGCTGCAAGAATGTAAGGTCAAAGCGAAGACGCTTTGACCAACGCTGGTCTTTCCCTGCAAAAACCTGCCGGAGTCCGCAGAAATTGACCCGGCAGAGTTGATCATATTTAAAGACCTTCAATCTGCAGCCGTCCCGCTGACCGGCACAAAAAGCTGGAAGGGCAATCATGCACTCATCCATCCATCCATTCATTCACTCACTCACTCACTCATCCATCCATTCATCCATCCATCCATTCATCCATCCATACATACATACAACCATGCAATCATTCTTACCAGACCTTCCATCTTCTCCCTCCCGCTTGGCCTGCGCAAAAAGCCGGAAGGTCAATTCGATAACCTGCCGGCTCTTAAAACGGACTAGGGGTTATGAAAATCGTAAGAAAAAAGTTTTGCCTTTTGGCTGACCGAGGAGCGGTTACATTCCTTGCTGTTTCTTATACTCTTTCCATTTCATCTCTTTATGAAGGTCCTGGCCTATGAATTTGAGGACGGGCATCAGGTCCTTCTTTTTCATATAGCCTTTTAAAACGGTCAAACCATTATTGTTACCGTCCAGCAAAACATAGGAAGGGTAGGAGAGCTTATTTCTCAGCAGGGCCGATGCCAGTTGATGAGCATGGCGGCTTTTGTCCGGGTTGGTGTTTTTGTACACTTTTCCGTTAAATTCAACGGGCTCTGCGCTTTCCGCATCAAATTTAACCGGGTAGAAATATTTGTTCATAACTTCCACGACTTCCGGTTTCCGGAAAGTGGTTTTATCCATCTTTTTACACCAACCACACCAGTCGGTGTAAACATCGACAAAGATCTTTTTGGGGTTTTCTTCATTTTTTTCCAAAGCTTCGGAGATGCTGATCCAATTAATCTTTGCCTTATTACTGCCTTCAGAATTTCCATTTTGGGAAAATCCTGTAATGGCGAGGAAAAACAATCCTAATGTTATTAAAATATTTTTCATACTAAAAAATGTCTTTCATTTGTTGTTTTAATTCTTTTTCTTTGAGTGTCTGGCGTTTGTCGCGCACATTTTTTCCCTTGGCCAGGGCGATTTCGACTTTGGCCAGTCCCTTTTCACTAATAAACATACGTAGGGGAACGATTGTATGTCCTCGTTCTTTCACTTGCGTATGCAGTTTTTTAAGTTCTTTTTTATTCAAAAGTAATTTTCTATCTCTTTTAGGGTCATGATTTTGAAATGAGGCAAATTTGTACTCGGCTATATGCATGCTTTTAATATACAATTCACCCTGCTTGAAATAACAGTAGGCCTCTTTAAGGCTGGCCTTACCGGCTCTGATTGACTTTATTTCCGTCCCATGCAGCACAATGCCTGCCGTGAAGCGCTCAAGAATATAAAACTCGTGATGCGCTTTTTTGTTTTTTATTTCAATATTTGTTTTTTCGGTCTTTCCCATTGTAGTTGCAAATATATAATAATTCGGATGAACGTATGCGCATATTCATATAAAGCTTGCTGATGGGGTTGTTCAGAAATAAAGCCAAATGGTTATCCCATACCATAGGATTCCGTTACCTTTGCCGCAAAAATTGAGAGATTATGGATAAACTGAGTTATGGTCTGGGCGTAAGCGTCGGGGCAAACCTGAAACAGCAGGGTTTCAACCCCGAAATTGTGGATGATTTCGTCGAAGGATTGCGTGATTATTTTGAAAATGAAGCCCGGTTCGAAATGGAAGCTCTACGTACCTTCAAATCTTGCCTATGGCGAACAAGGGGTAGGTAATGCTATTCCTCCCGATACACCGCTTATTTTTGAGGTGGAGCTTATGGAAGTAGTACAATAATCGGGGATTATTCCAGGATTGCTCCTTTTAAAAATGATGTAACCGGTTTCAATTTTGAGAGCCGGTGGGCAACGTGCAAAAAGTTGTTGGCATCATTTAAACTAAGGGAAGAAAAATAACGTTAATATTTTAGATGAGTGAAGTAACTGTCATAGTATGGATACTGAGTGCCCTGGTTATTCTTATTGCCGCCGTGCTTAAGGGGTTAACAGGGTTTGGATTCGCTTTGTTTGCGGTTCCCCTCCTTTCTATGCTCCTTCCTATACAGGTACTTATACCGGCTATGATTCTTTTTAATTTTTTAGCCAGCCTGTATCTTCTTTTCCAGATTAAAGTAAAATTACAGGCCCGGTATTTTATCCCCATGTTTTTAGCTAGCTTGGCAGGTATTCCCATAGGGGTTTATGCCCTTCAGAATCTTGATGAGATGTTGTTGCGATTGGTGGTAGGACTGGTGATAGTTGTTTTTTCGCTGCTTTTATTTTTCCGCCGGAATCACGAGCCCCGTCATAAAAATAAACCCATCGTATTTGCCGGCTTTCTGAGCGGGATGCTCGGTTCAAGCGTTTCTCTCAGCGGTCCTCCCATTGCTATGGCAATGAACAATAAAGGGTATAAGAAAAATAAGTTCCGTGCCAATTTCGCCATCTTTGGGGTTTTGTCCTCCTTATTCACTGCAGTTACTTACTTGTTAAAAGGCATTATCCAGGTGGCTTCCCTGAAGTTTACCGTTTATTTCTTTCCTTTGCTTTTGATTGGCTCCCAATTGGGCAATCGATGGGCAAGAAGAATAAAAAACGAGAAATTTCGCAGGATTGTCTTAGGAGTAAATTTTGCCACCGGATTGGCTATTCTCATTATGGCTTTGATAAAATTCAATCCGTAATTCAAAATTGGGAATTTTGTCCTTTTGTGGGACATTCCGTCTTGGGGCAGCTTGTAAAGTAATACTGTATATCAAGTAATTAGTAAATAGTACCGTATTATGGTATGCGAATTGATACTATTAAATCGAAACAAAATGAGGTAATTATGACTATAAACAAAACTCTCGTACTAATGGTTGTGCTAAGTTTTATCATAGGTTTAAGTTCCTGTATGAAAGATGAAACGGATACACAACCCGAACCCGAACCTGATGGAACGGTGGATTCAATAGAGCAAATGAATGTACCCGGTGATTTTGACTGGAAAACTTCCGGGTCGATTCTGCTCAAAGTGAAAGGATTGCACAATGGCACGGTAAAAGTAAAGAATCATAACGGGAAAGTTTATCACAAAGAATTTCATAACATGTTTACGCATGTTTCCACGATGATTACCCTCCCTGATAAGATTAATGAAGTGGTTATTGAATATCAGGGTAAAACTGCCACTGTCCCGATAGTGGACAATAAAATAATCCATTCATTTATTGAATAAAAAAAATATACTTTATGCACTTAAAAAAGATACTTACTATTACGGCATCTATCCTGTTAATGCTAAATGTTACGCAGGCACAGGAAAAAAGCCCCAAAGCAACTTCAACTTCCGCTGGCTTTTTTGACATTGTCATACCGTTTGTCGAATGTGTGGAACATAATGATGATGGAACGATGGTGGCTCACTTCGGTTACGTAAATACTAGTTTTTTCACGTTCACTATAGATATTGGTTCGGGAGCATTCGGTATTTCCAACCGGTTTTCAGGAACGGGCGTTAGTGCCGATGAAGGTCAGCCTACGACTTTTTACCCGGGAACGCACCACAATGTAGCTGAAGTTACGTTTGGTAACGGAAATGGTCGTGGAGTTGTTAACTGGCATTTATACTGGAGCGTTGCCCAGGCTCATTGGAAACATTCGGAAGTTTGTGAGCCGGTACAGGAAAATCCCACCGAGAAAGTTACTCCTGTCCTGGAATGTGTCGACCACAATGACGACGGAACATTTACCGCCCATTACGGGTATTATAATGCCAACGATGTGGAGGTTGATATTCCGGTAAGTGAGGATAACAAATTCAATGGCCTGGATGCTCAAGACGGCGGCCAGCCCGAAACTTTCCTTTCCGGTCGCGTGCATGATGCCTTCACCGTTGATTTTAGCGGACAGAATATCACCTGGATTCTCACCGGCCCGGACGATAACACACGTACGGCCACTGCCAGCGATAATCCTGACCAATCATGCGAGCCGATAGATAATGATGCAGACGATGACGGAATAGACGATGAGGATGATGCTTATCCCGAGGACAGTACCATGGCTTACGATAATTACTGGCCGGGGCAGGACGAATACGGTTCGCTGGCCTATGAAGATAACTGGCCGGGGAAAGGTGACTATGATTTTAATGATATCGTCGTGGATTATACTTTCCATACCATGACAGATGCGAATAATAAAATCAACAAAATGGAAGCCACATTTATCCTGAAAGCTTCGGGAGCTTATTTTCACAATGCTTTTGGATTTGAAATTACGGGCATTCCCCCGGATGCGGTTGTTGATGTGGAAGGAACACAGGTGGATGAGTTGTTTAACATAAACGCCAATGGAACGGAAAGCGGACAGGAATGGGCTACCATTATTGTCTTCGATGATGCTTTCGATCATTTCGAAGATCCGGGTGAGGGAATAGGTGTAAACACAGAGCCTGATGCTCCGTATATGGAACCCGCTACTTTTGATGTGACTATTTATTTCAGAAACGACGATGATACCTTCCCGGAAGGCGGACCGGTGGATTACGGTTCATTCAACGAATCCAGCTTTAATCCGTTTATTGTCGCCAATCAGGACCGCGGTAAAGAAATACACTTGCCCGGATATCCGCCAACGAACAAGGTTAACGAAGGTTTACTCGGTAGCGGGCAAGATGATTCCAATCCTGCCGAAGACCGGTATTATAAGACAAATAACCATCTGCCCTGGGCGATCAACATTTATAATGAATTCGATTACCCGGAAGAAAACGTCAGAATCTACAATGCCCATCTGAAATTTGTGCCCTGGGCTGAAAGCGGCGGGGAAGAGTTTTCCGACTGGTATGAAGACAAACCCGGTTACCGCAACGATGAGAATATCTATCAACCTCCTGAGTAGGTTAAAAAATTGCAGAGGGAAAACTATATCACAATCATCAATAAAAAAAATAGCCATCCTGTGGGGTGGCTATTTTTTATTAACAACGTTATGGGTTACCGGATCACTCCGGTTTTTTACTGCTGATTCCCGGCATTTCCCTATTAATGAGTTTTTCGCTTTTTTCCAGGATTTGCCGGGCTTCATTTTCATCATATGCGGATTGAAGGGCAGGAGCCATTTGCATTTTATCGAAGTGCTTACCGGTCACACCTTCAAGGTCAGGGGAGGTGGCTACGTATATCGATGGCTTTGCTCCTTTGGTGGGATTCCTGACCAGTAGTTTCAGTAATTTGTTGACAAAAGCAGGCAGTTCCCTGAAAACATACGTAGCTACAACACCCGGATGCACAGCGTTTACGGTAATATTTTTATCTTCCAGGATATCGGCCAGGTAATAAGTAAAATAGATCAGTAATAATTTCGTATCGGCATAAGCCTGAAGGCCATTGAATTTTCCTTCAGGGTTGAAGCTCTCAAAATCGGTCTTGCCGTTTTTGTATAACCCGGAGGTGACATTGACGATTCTTGCCGGAGAGCTTTGCTCTAGAAGGGGCAATAGTAACCTTGTGAGGTAAAAAGGGGCAAGGTAGTTGACAGCCAAAGTCATTTCAAAGCCTTCAGGTGATTTTTCGAAGTTGCGCTTGTAAACTCCGGCGTTGTTGATAAGTATATCTAACCGGTTGGAGTGAGTTTTGATTTGCTGAACGGCTTTTTCAATGGAATTCAGTGATGAGAGATCGGTAAAAATCATGTCGATGTTTTCGCTACCCGAATTATCCCGTATTTCCTTTAAAGCATTCCTGGATTTCTCACCTTCCCGTACAAGGAGGATAAGGTGGTAGTCTTTCCTGGCTAGTTGAATAGCCGTTTCTTTTCCGATGCCTGAGTTGCTTCCCGTAATAAGGCAAGTTTTTGAAGTTGTTTCCATAATAGTATTTATTTGAGTTAACAAATGAAAGGGGAATCAGGTTGTTGATATGGAATTGATGACTAAGGCAGAAATATAGTCAGGCACATGCTTTTAGATAAACATTTACTAAAGTTTTGCATTTCTTATAGAATTTTATTGAAAATCAATTGTTTACCATTCCTAATTTTATGTACGAAACTTTAGTCAATTAGATTGAATGGGGATTGGATTTAGAAATATAAAAAGTTATTTTTATTCTTTCGGAAGATTGATTCGGAAATAGTTTATGAACAAAGTAAGCATCCGGTTTTATGAAGAGCTGAATGATTTTTTGCCGAAATGCCGGTATAAGCAATGGCTGGAATATGCGTTCACCTGGAAAGATACGGTGCGCAATGCCGTGGAATCTTTCGGCGTACCTCATACTGAAGTGGATTTGATATTGGTAAACGGTGAATCGGTTGCGTTTGAGAAAGAGTTGAATGACGGGGATACGATTTCTGTTTATCCGGTTTTTGAAAGTATTGACATTTCCGAAACAACGAAACTTCGTCCGCAGGGCTTACGCGATCCGGCCTTCATTCTGGATGTGCATCTCGGCAAGCTTACCGCCTACCTCCGGATGCTGGGCTTCGACTGCCTATACCGCAATAACCTGGAGGATGATGAAATTATCCATCTTGCCTCCGATGAGCAACGAATTATTCTCACCCGCGACAAAGGAATTTTGCGCGATAAGCGGGTAACTCATGGTTATTTCCTGCGTTCGGATAATCCGAAAGAACAAGTGCAAGAAATCCTCCGGCGTTTTGACCTAAAGCATAAAATCCGACCTTTTATCCGATGTATGCACTGTAATGGTATACTGGAAAAGGTAGCCAAAGAAGATATTGTGGATTGTCTGGAAGATAATACAAAAAAATTTTATAATGAGTTCTATCGCTGCGAATCCTGCAAAAACATCTATTGGAAAGGAGCTCATTACCGGGAGATGGTCAAATGGGTTGAAGCATTAGAGCGGTCCTGATGTTATGAATGTTTTAAATTATGGCTCTATTCTAATAAATGGTTGATAAGTTTAAAAATTTGTGTTTTAGATTTTGAAATTTCTCAGCATGTTCAATGATAGAGATCGGTAATTTTTTCATTGAGGTGTTTAACTCAATACTAAACAAAGGGGGTTATTTT
>JAIPAH010000006.1 GCA_021740175.1 Bacteroidales bacterium | reverse complement strand
ACGGCTGCGATAAATTCTGTACTTTCTGCGCGGTGCCCTACACCAGAGGAAGAGAAATATCCAGGCCCCATGAGGAAATTTTAGACGAATTAAAAACATTGGTGAATAACGGTTATAAGTCTATCACTCTGCTGGGGCAAAATGTGAATTCGTATGGGTTTGACAAACGGGGCAATGAAATCTCGTTTGCCGAATTATTGAGACGCGTCGGCGAATATGGAAAACAAAGCGGCAAGGACTTCTGGGTATACTTTACCTCCCCCCATCCCCGTGATTTTACCGACGAGGTGGTTGAAGTGATTGCCGAATACCCCCATATTGCCAAACAAATTCATCTCCCGGTTCAAACGGGCGATGACAAGGTGCTTATCCGGATGAACCGGAAACACAACATCGATAAGTACCGCCATATTATCCACAAAATATGGGAATTGGTGCCGGATGCAACAATTTTTACCGATATTATCGTAGGCTTCACAGGCGAGACGGAAGAGCAGTTTGAGAATACCCGCAAAATCATGGAAGAGTTTAAATTCAACATGGCATACATCGCTCAATATTCCCCGCGACCTGGCGCCGCCAGTTCACGCTGGCCCGACGATGTGCCCAACGAGATAAAGAAAGAGCGATTCCATGCTTTGACCAATGAACTCACCAAGCACACCATCGAATACAACAAATCGCTGATAGGTAATACGTATAAAGTGCTGGTTACCGGGAAAAATAAAAAAGAAGGTTACTTATCAGCACTGACCGAAGGAAAAATCATTGTTCGTTTCCCATCAACCAATGAAGATCTGATTGGGGAATTTACCCATGTGCGGATAACTTCTGTTACACCGTTCTCAACAGAAGGAGTACAAGTGAATGTGGATGAAAAAGAATTAGCGGAGAAAGTATGAGCAGAAAGATAGCATTCAGAACATTAGGCTGCAGGCTGAACCAGTACGAAACCGATGCACTGGCATCAACATTCAAAAATAATGACTATAAAATTGTTGATTATAATGACAAGGCAGATGTGTATGTGGTAAATACCTGTACGGTGACCAAGCAAAGCGATACTAAATCGCGCAACATCATCCGCCAGGCAACGAAAACCAACGAGGATGCCCTTGTAGTAGTCACCGGCTGCATGGTCAACAATCACCGCGACAAGCTGGAGCAGAGCCTCGACAACGTGACGTATTTTGTGGAAAACGAAGAAAAAAGCCAGATATATAACCTGATAGATGCGCATTACAAAGGCGAAGTCTATCACCCGAAAAGGGACAGCGCCAATCTTTTCAACTACGATGCTGCTAAGCATACTTTTCACACCCGCAGCATGATAAAAATCCAGGACGGATGTGACAACTTCTGTACATTCTGCATCATACCGTCCGTACGCGGCCGCGCCAAAAGCCGCCCATACGAAGACATTGAAGAAAACATCCGCAAAGTAGTGGGTTACGGGTACAAAGAAATTGTCCTTACCGGGGTCAATATCGGCCGGTATCATTATAACGGGATGAAATTCGATGATTTGATTGAGCGTGTTCTTGAAATTCCGGGAGATTTCAGGGTCAGGATTTCCTCTATCGAACCGGACGGTTTCGGGAAAAAACTCTATCAACTTTTCAGGCACCCGAAGCTTGCTCCGCACCTTCATCTTTGTCTTCAAAGCGGTTCGGACAAAACACTGCTAAAAATGCGCCGCATGTATACCGTCGATGAATTCCGCCAAATCGTAAATGACGTGCGGGCGGTGCGACCGGATTTCAATTTCACTACGGATGTCATTGTCGGTTTCCCGGGCGAAACGGAAGAAGATTTTAACGAAACGGTTAATGTGGTCAAAGAGCTAGGATTCAGCCATATCCACACATTTAAGTACTCCATGCGAGAAGGGACGCGGGCGGCTCGTATGAAAGAACACCTGCCCGACAAGCTGAAATCGCAACGCAGTGAAATTATCCGCGACCTTACGGCCGATAACAAACTGAATTATCGCAAATCATTCATCGGTAAGCAGCAACGGGTATTGGTCGAAAAAATCGACAAGGAAGGCTACGCCCACGGCTACGGCGAACACTACATCCCCGTCAAATTTGCCGGTGACAACCTTAAGAAAAATGAATTCTACGACGTCGACCTCAAAGACATCGAAGAAGGTGATGAGCCGGTGATGATTGGTCTGGCGAGAGTTGAGGAGAAGGTTTGAGGTTTGTAAGTTTGTAAGTTTGTAAGTTTGTAGGTTTTTAGGTTGTTGGTTTTAGGGTGTTTATGTGCTTATGTGCGTAAGTGTTTAAGTGCTTGAGTTAAGCTATCAAGGTTTTGGGATTTGTAAGCCACTGCTTCTGGAAATTAAGCCATTGAATGGAATATCCGGTTTTTTATCCGGCATTTGGGGAAATTGTTGGTAGGTCACTAATAAAGATACCTTAAAATTTTCAAAACGTAGTAACTTAAAAACCTATGAACCAAATAACGACCATCAGTATTTAGAACAAATTTAAATTACTCATCTTTCGTATGAGAATTTGATTAATTTATCCTTTCCCTGTAAATTCGACCTAACCTTAAGTTTATCGCCTATGATTAGTCAAATTATACCTTCAGCGGAGGCCCTACCTGTTAATTGGTGGTGGTTCCAGGTTTTACTCATCGTAACGTTCCTGCTTCATATCATCCTGATGAATTTTATCCTGGGCGGCAGCTTGCTAAGCCTTTGGGATGCATTCCGTAAAAGAACTTTCAAGCAGGATAGCATGACCATCCCTACTTTAATCGCTTTGACAATTAATTTGGGGGTACCCCCGCTATTATTCCTGCAGGTAATTTACGGCAATTTTTTTTACACCAGTTCCATCATTATGGCCTCACTGTGGATACTTATTATCCCCATACTCATCCTTGCCTATTACGGGGCTTACATTTATGTGTTCAAAAACAAAAAAACTCCGGTATTTGCGAAAACCACGCTGACAATCACCGCTGTTTTCCTACTCTTCATTGCGTTTATGCTGGTTAACAACAACACATTGATGCTTCGGCCGGAACGCTGGGAGATGTATTTCGCCAATCAAAGCGGATGGCAGCTGAATTTCGGGGAGCCCACGCTATGGCCCCGTTTTCTGCACTTTTTGACAGGGGCTATTGCTGTAGCCGGCCTTGGAAAGGCTATTTACTATCATTTTAAAAAGAAAATCCCGGATAAAGATAAAAACGCTGAAAAAACACGCGGTCTAAAAATCTTCGGCTTTGCTACGATGATACAAGTAGTTATCGGTATATGGTTTTGGCTTAGTTTACCTGAAAATATCTGGAAAATGTTTATGGGAGGCGACTTATTCGCCACCATATGGCTTATGCTGGGCATTGCCATTGCCCTCTTCCTGATTTATTCAAGTACGCAAGGGAAATTCAAGACAACCACGTTCCTGCTAGTCTTTCTGCTTCTTAACATGATCATCAACCGGGAAATGGTGCGCTATGCTTATCTTAAAGATGCAGGAGACCCTGCCAACCTTAATGTATCGCCTGAATATGGATCGCTGGCGATGTTTTTGGTGGTATTTCTGATTGGCCTGGGAGCGCTCTATTACATGATCAAGCTGATTATCAAACCTAAACAAACATAACTATGAATTATCCGATTTGGGAACTACCGACAATAGGGGGTGGTACACTGATAGCAATAATAGCCGTACTACATGTTTTTATTGCTCACCTCGCTGTAGGGGGAGGTTTGTTTCTTGTCCTAACAGAAATGAGGGCTCGCAAAAACAATGACCAGGGTCTGCTGGGATATGTTAAATCCCATACGCAGTTTTTCCTTTTGCTTACCATGGTTTTTGGAGGAATTACCGGTGTAGGAATTTGGTTTATCATTTCCCTGGTTCAGCCTGCAGGCACTTCTTTCCTGATACACAATTTCGTATTTGCCTGGGCCACCGAGTGGGTCTTTTTTATCGGTGAAATCGTGGCTTTGCTGATATATCATTACAAGTTTGACAGCATGGACCCCAAAAACCATGTGGTTATCGGGTGGTTTTATTTCATCTTTGCATGGCTCAGCCTCTTCATCATTAACGGCATTATCGATTTCATGCTTACACCGGGTCAATGGGCTGAAACCCAAAACTTCTGGCAGGGATTTTTCAACCCGTCTTTCCTCCCGTCATTAATTTTCCGCACAGGGATAGCACTCTCTTTTGCCGGCCTTTTTGGACTCGTAACAGCCTCCTTCCGCAAAGACAAAAAGCTCAGATCCCGCCTCTATAAGCTAGATACAAAATGGCTCTTGGTGCCCTTTGTGCTTATCATTCTTAGTGCTTTTTGGTATCTGGCCATTATTCCTGAAGATGCTTCCGCCAATATTATGAAATTCAATCCCGAAGTTAAACCTTTCATCCACCTGCTCATCACAGCTACCATCCTGATATTTTTGGGAGGACTGCTTTTTCTAGCCCGGATACCTAAAGGATTTCAGCGTATCCTGGTCTTTGTCATGGTAATTATTGGTTTGGGATGGATGGCAGGCTTCGAATATACACGTGAAATTGCCCGAAAACCGTATGTCGTTTATGGATACATGTACTCCCATGGGGTCGTTGCCGATAGTGCTGAAAAAATCAACAAGGAAGGATTTCTAAAAACTGCCAAATGGTCTCAGTTTAAAGAAGTAAATAATGAAAATGTAATGCAAACGGGGAAAGAGCTGGCCGATATGCAGTGCATGGCTTGTCATACTTTGGGCGGACACAACGACCTGGTTTCACGGACGAATCATCTCACAGAAAGAGGGATGGAAGCTAAATTATCGGGTTTAGGCCATATCAGTGAGTATATGCCTCCGTTTTTAGGAACCGACAAAGAAAAGAAAGCCCTGGCCGCTTATTTAGTCCGTGGGCTCAACAACAAAGAAGGAGCGTCCCAATCCTCAGAATTTAATGCGGAAAAGGAAAAAACTGTTATTCCTGAATTCAATGAAGATTCGGATTATGTCCTTATGGCTTGGAATGATCTAGGAATGCATTGTATTTCGGACAATTCGGATTACTTCTCTTTTCTACCCCCGGCCAATACTTTATGGGCACAGCTAATTAAGCGCGGCCCCAAACCCACAGTAGTTTCAGAAGGTGTGAAGATAAAGTATGAAGTCGAGGAGGGATATAAAAATCCCGGAGAGCACGTCAATTTCTGGAAAAATGCAAAGAAAACTTACGGTGTCGATCTTAAAGAAGGTATCGGCCTAGCGGGCAAAGGTCTTACAGGTGAAATGAATCAAAACACCCACAACACATTTATCGCTAAATTTATTCCGGTTACGCCATACAAGGATGATGGTAGTTACAATCCCTATCCTCAGTTTAAAATAATCGCAATGGACAAAAATACCGGGGAAAAATTAGCTTCGACAAAAGTTGTTGCCCCCAATTCAACTGAGATGGGATGTAAAAATTGCCACCGGGGAGACTGGCGTGTAAACGATATTTCCGGAATGGCCGATTTAACGGCTGAGAATATTTTAAAAGTGCACGACCGTATTGAGGGTACTGAACTCGAACGACAAGCAGAAAATGATAACCCCGTGCTTTGCCAGCAATGTCATGGTGACCCGGCAATTGGGGTAAAAGGAAAAGAAAACATCCTTAATTTTTCAACGGCTATTCATGGTTTTCATGCCAATTACCTTACCGGGATGGACGGCGATGCCTGCAACATGTGTCACCCCAACGACCCTTCAGGAAATACGCGATGCTTAAGAGGCAGACATTCCCGGCTCGGTCCTTTGGATTGCACCACGTGTCATGGTAAAATAGAAGATCATGCGCTGGCATTGCTCAAACATGAAGAGCAATACGGGAAAAAACGCGTTGCCAAACTAAAAAACAAGCTCGTACCCAGGAGTGTAAAATCCTATAAGGATATAAAACCGCGACAACCATGGCTACAGCAGCCGGATTGTAAGAGTTGTCACACCAATTTCGATATCCGAAATATAAAAAAAGCTCCGCTGGGTTTCAACCGATGGGTCTCGGGAAGTTCGGCACTCTATCGAAACAGAACCGACACGCATGGAGTGATGTGTGCTGCATGCCATGGTTCTCCACATGCAGTTTATTTCGGAAAAAATATGTATTCGGAAGACCGCGACAACATTCAACCTTTGCAATACATGGGTTTTGCCGGAACCATCGGGGTAAAAGGAAATTGCAAAGTTTGTCACACTAAAGAAATGAAGGTCAACGGCCACCACAGGAATATGATTAAAAAAGATGTTATTGTAAAACAACCCGGACCAAATACGGTCTTTAAATCAGAGGATTAAAATCTGGCAATAATAGAGTCGTGCCTAATATCGATTGAGGGGCTTAACTCAATACTCAACAAAGGACGTTATTTTACAGATTATAGATTTAATAAGCCTTCATTAGAGGGAATGACGAGATTCCCGCCCGAATCCCGAAGGTTCGGAATTCGGTACGGGCGGGCATCCTCCCCATGTTTTGCATCTATTGTTTATGGATAATCCGAACGTCTGATAATGCAAAATATGAGGCGTCGGAATATTGAACCCTCATGTGACAGCTCCGTTATTTTATTAACAAATTTGTCGTTCGTTAGAATAATAAAATCGGTTGAATAACGCTATATTTGCGATTCTTTTTACTAAATTTATTAGTAGGAAGTAGATAATTGGTTAGGTTTAGCATCCTCCCCCACCGGGAGGATGCTTTTTTTGGTTAGGAATATGCCAATTTTACATACTTATGGCTGCCATTTTATCCTGTGCCGGTTTTGGTATAAATTATGATAGAGCACAACAAAAAATCGTCAAGCATATAATAATGGAAAATCTAAAAGAAGTCCATTCATATAAGGAAGTTTTGGAGGCTGTAAAATCAACGGAAAAAGCCTACCTTCTTATTTACAAGGAAGGGTCGGAGAATAGCAGTTGTGCCTACCAAAACCTTCAAAAAATAAAAGATACCACACCGGGTATCAACCTTTTGGCAGCTAATGTCAGTAAGGTACACGATATACATCCCCAGTTTGGGGTGACTTCCGCTCCAACACTTTTGGAGTTCGTTAACGGTAAATTTCATAAAACGATTAAAGGTTGTCATAAACCGGATTTTTATAAATCGGTTTTTGAAGACAATATCTTCAAAGCCACTAAAAATGAAGGGACCGAAACCCAGAAAAGGGTCATCGTTTATTCAACACCGAGCTGTCCGCATTGCAATACACTGAAAAGCCATTTAAGACGACATAACATTCATTTTCAGGATATCGATGTGTCCAAAGATCAGCAAAAGGCTCAGGATTTGGTAAAGAAAACAGGCCAGCAGGGAGTGCCGCAGACCGAAATAAACGGGCAGTTTGTGACGGGTTTTAACAAAACAAAAATCAATGAATTATTAGGGATACAAGGATAAAATAAGGATAAAATAAGGATAAAATAAAGTCAAATCAAAATTTTATAACAATGAAAGAATTACAACCAATAAATGAAAATGTCGTTCTTGATATCACAGAAGATAAGCAAGAACAAAAAACAGCCAGTGGCATTGTCATACCGGAAACCGCCAAGGAGCGAAGAAATGTAGCTAAGGTGGTAGCTATGGCAAACATTGAAAATGCTGAAATCCAAGTTGGAGACTATGTACTTTATAAAGAATATTCAGGAGTAGAATCCGAATTTGATGACAAGAAATTACTAGTAATACAATACGCTGATATTCTGTCGAAAGTGGTAAAAACAGACTCTATCTAAATCAGCGTTTTAAAGCATTACAGGGGTTACAATAACAAGATGAAGCTAATCATGAGAAGGATAAACAAATTTTTCCTCGTGAAGTAACGTTTCATCTTCGGGGTGTAACCTCTTTTTTATTTTTAAGTAAATAGCTTATTATGCAAGTAAAAATTACGATATCCACCGGCAAACGCGAAGGCCTTTATGACATCACCAAAGATGTCAGGAATGCGGTAAAAGAAGCTTCCATTGATACCGGAACGTTAAACGTTTATGTTCAGGGTGCTACAGCAGCCATTATGATCCAGGAAAACTGGGACCAATCCGTTCAGAATGATGTCATAAATTTTTTACAAAAACAGATTCCTAAAGGCGTATGGGAACATGACATCCAGGACGGCAATGCTGATGCTCACCTAAAAGCAGGATTAGTAGGGCCTTCAGAAAGCATTCCTATAATCAATGGAAGCATGGGTTTGTCAACATGGCAGAATATTTTCCTTTGTGAATTTGATGGGCCTCGCACCCGGCGAAATATCGTAGTAACACTGACAAAATCGTCATAATTTGCCGAAAAATAAAAATCGAATACAAGGTAATACCTGGAATTCGCAAACGATTGCATCGAAGACCTAGAATACAGGAGATAAACAATGTTTTACTGATAAGCAAATTTTCTTACCTTTGGCTTCGGAAAAAAATTACACCAAGTGAATAATAACAAACAATATTATTAAAAATGGGAAAAACAGACAGTAAAAAACGAATCTATTTCTTTGGCAGCGGCCAAACCGAGGGAAATAAAAACATGAAAAACCTCCTTGGCGGAAAAGGCGCTAACCTGGCAGAGATGAGCTCAATAGGAGTGCCCGTCCCCCCTGGATTCACCATTACTACCGAAGTATGTACGGAATATACCCAATACGGTAAAGACAAAGCCATTGAACTCATTAAAGACAAGGTCGAGGAGTCTATTAAAGAAATCGAGAAAAGTACGGGGACGAAATTCGGAAGTAATGAAAATCCCTTACTGCTCTCTGTTCGCTCGGGTGCCCGCATATCCATGCCGGGGATGATGGACACAGTCCTTAATCTCGGGATGAATGAAGATGCCGTGGAAGGCCTCGCCCACAAAACAGGGAATAGGCGTTTTGCTTGGGATTCTTATCGCCGCTTTATTCAAATGTACGGGGATGTCGTCCTTGGAATGAAGCCCCAAACAAAAGAGGATGTAGATCCTTTTGAAGAAATCCTGGATGAGATCAAAGACAAAAAAGGCTACAAAAACGACATTGAACTAAAGGTCGAAGATTTAAAAGACCTGGTGGCACGTTTCAAGAAACAAGTAAAAGAATATACCGACAAGGATTTCCCGACAAACCCATGGGATCAGCTATGGGGGGCTATTATGGCCGTTTTTGATAGCTGGAATACATCACGGGCTAAAAAATACCGGGAAATCAACAAAATCCCCGAGGAATGGGGAACTGCCGTAAACGTTCAGGCCATGGTATTCGGAAACATGGGTAATTCTTCCGCTACAGGCGTAGCTTTCACAAGAGACGCTGCTACCGGAGAAAACATATTCAACGGCGAATATCTTGTCAATGCCCAGGGCGAAGACGTTGTTGCCGGTGTACGTACACCACAGCAGATTACTAAAGAAGGGTCTAAGCGTTGGGCTGAGCTTCAGGGAATCAGCGAAGAAGAACGAGCCAGCAAGTATCCTTCCCTTGAAGAGGTGATGCCGGAAATCTATAAGCAGTTGGACGATGTCCAGCAAAAGCTCGAGAATCACTATCGTGACATGCAAGACCTCGAATTCACTATCCAGGAAGGTACGCTTTGGCTGCTACAAACTCGAAACGGTAAACGTACAGGAGCGGCCATGGTGAAAATAGCCATGGATATGCTTCGGGAGGGGCTTATCAATGAAAAAGAAGCCGTTCTCCGCGTTGATCCGGTTCGTCTGGATGAATTGTTGCACCCTATCTTTATCCCCGAGGAGCTGGAGAAAGCAACACCCATCGCTAAAGGATTGCCCGCATCACCCGGTGCAGCTACCGGTCAACTGGTGTTTTTTGCCGATGAGGCTGATAAGTATGACCAAACCATCCTTGCCCGCATCGAGACATCTCCGGAAGACCTGGAGGGCATGAATATTGCCAAGGGTATCCTGACAGCTCGCGGTGGCATGACTTCACATGCAGCTGTTGTTGCCCGTGGTATGGGCAAATGCTGCGTTTCAGGAGCCGGCTCTGTTCAGATAGATTATAAAAAGCGCACCCTGACTTCAGAAGGAGTTACCTTCAAAGAAGGAGATTGGATTTCGTTGAATGGTACAACAGGGGAAGTTTACAAAGAAAGCATTAAAACGAAAGACCCTGAATTGAGCGGTGATTTTGCCAAGCTGATGGAGCTATCAAAGAAATATGGCACCACGGCTGTAAGGACAAATGCCGACACACCCGCAGATGCTACCAAAGCAAGAGAATTCGGCGCCAGGGGTATCGGGCTGTGCCGTACCGAACACATGTTCTTTGCCGAAGATAAAATAAAATCCATGCGGGAAATGATCCTTGCCAGCGATGAACAAGGACGCCGTAAAGCTCTCGATAAATTACTCCCCTTACAACGGGAGGATTTTGAAGGTATCTTTGAAGCCATGAATGAGCTCCCCGTCACCGTTCGACTCTTGGATCCTCCGTTACACGAGTTTGTCCCGCAGGAAGAAAAACATCAAAAGGAGCTTGCTGAGCAAATGGGCATGTCGTTCGAGGAAATTAAAGAAAAAATCGACTCCCTTCATGAATTGAACCCAATGCTTGGCCATCGCGGATGTCGTCTGGGGAACACATACCCTGAAATCACCGAAATGCAGACCAGGGCAATTGTTGAAGCTGCTTTGAACCTGAAAGAAAAGAATGTCAAAGCCATCCCTGAAATCATGATTCCGCTGACAGGCAACCTTGAGGAAATGAAGATGCAGGAAGGAATCGTACGTAATACAGCCGAAGATGTATTTGCCGAAAGAAATGATAAGATAGAATACCTTGTCGGAACCATGATAGAGACGCCGAGAGCCGCTCTTGTAGCAGACGAAATAGCAAAAGCTTCCGAATTCTTCTCTTTCGGTACCAATGACCTGACTCAAATGACTTTTGGTTTCTCAAGGGATGATGCTGGTAAGTTCCTGCCTGTTTACCTGAATAAGGGATTACTGAAAAACGATCCTTTCCAGGTTCTCGATCAATCAGGTGTCGGTCAATTGGTTGATATGGGGACCCAAAAGGGACGCCAAACCAAGAAAGACCTTAAGGTAGGAATTTGCGGGGAACACGGGGGTGAACCTAGTTCCGTTGAATTCTGCCATCGTGTGGGCATGAACTATGTCAGTTGTTCACCGTTCCGGGTACCTATTGCAAGACTATCAGCCGCACAGGCTGCCCTTAAAGAGCAGGATTAAAGAAAAAATCAATAGGTGTCTACATAAAAGCAGCTCCAAAAGGGCTGCTTTTTCTTTTTCCCGGAAAATAAATAAATAATCAAATAAACATACATCAATACAAGGATATTTTGTATTAATTTTTACATTTGTTCCAGAAACGGATGTTAAACTTAACTTTTAAGTATTTATGGCAGTAACAAAATTTAAACCGAACCTTGAGCATTACGGCATTGCTGATGTGGAAGAGATCGTTTATAACCCATCTTATGATGAGCTATTCAATTACGAAACCAACCCTAAACTTGAAGGCTATGAGAAAGGTGTAGAAACGGAATTTGGAGCTGTGGCCGTCGATACAGGGGTTTTTACAGGTCGATCGCCCAAGGATAAATTCATCGTGGTTGATCCTGCCACGAAAGATAACGTGTGGTAGAAAAACGACCACCGGCCTGCTTCCGATAACAAGCCCCTTAACAAAGAAATATGGTATGATCTTCGCAAAAACAGTACAGACCATCTTTCGGGCCAAAAACGCCTTTATGTAATGGATGGCTATGCCGGGGCAAATGAAAATACGCGCCTTCGTATCAGGCTCATTACAGAAATCGCATGGGCCGCCCATTTTGTAAAAAATATGTTCATACGGCCTTCAGAGGAAGAGCTAGAGGATTTTGTTCCCGATTTTATCATGTTTCATTCGCCTAAAACTAACAACCCGAATTGGAAAGAACACGGGCTACATTCCGAAGTTTATGCCGCTTTTAATATCGGAGCCGGTGAAGCCTGCGTGGGTGGTACATGGTATGGCGGAGAAATCAAAAAAGGCTTCTTCTCCATGATGAATTATTTTCTCCCGCTCAAAAACATTGCGGCCATGCACTGCTCCGCAAATGTTGGCGATAAGGGAGACGTAGCCATATTTTTCGGGCTTTCCGGAACCGGCAAAACCACCTTGTCAGCCGACCCGAAACGTAAGCTTATCGGTGACGACGAGCACGGATGGGACGATGATGGTGTTTTCAACTTTGAGGGAGGCTGTTACGCCAAAACCATTAATCTTGATCCCAGGAAAGAACCGGATATTTACAATGCCATCAAAAGAGATGCTCTCCTTGAGAATGTAGCCGTTGATGAGAACGGAAAAGTCGATTTTTCAGATGGTTCTAAGACCCAAAACACCCGTGTCTCCTACCCCATCTATCACATCGACAACATCGTTAAACCAGTGTCAAAAGCCGGTCATGCCAAAAATGTTATCTTTCTGACGGCTGATGCCTTTGGCGTTCTTCCACCGGTGGCAAAGCTCACACCCGACCAAACAAGATATCATTTCATTTCGGGCTATACGGCAAAAGTTGCCGGTACAGAGCGGGGTATTACAGAGCCGGTTCCATCATTTTCGGCCTGCTTTGGAGCCGCTTTCCTGTTACTTGATCCCACGATCTATGCTAATGAGCTTATCCGCAAAATGGAGGAGCACAATGCCAATGCCTACTTGGTAAGTACAGGATGGATTGGCGGGCCCTATGGAACAGGCAAGCGTATTGACCTCTCTTCAACACGGGCCATCATTGATGCAATTCTCAATGGGTCGATTGACAAGGAACCTCTTGATACGCTCCCAATCTTTAATCTTCAGATTCCGAAAAATGTCAAAAACGTGGATGCTACCTTGCTTAATCCGCGAAATTTATGGCAAAACCCATCAGATTGGGATGATGCAGCCAAAGACCTGGGTAAGAAATTTATCAAAAACTTTGAAAACTTTACCGATAGCGAAGAAGCCCGCCGCTTAGTTAAAGCAGGGCCTCAACTTTAAACAAAGTTTTTCCGGCTTATTAAACACCTGTCCAAAAAGGTACACTTGGCTAATTCCAGGATAACAGCCTTTTTGGACAGTTTTTTTCTACGAATTTAACAATCTCTTCTCCTTACATCTTTCTTCATTGTTCTGTAATTTAAGAAACGCCATCTGAAATGAATTTCGCATTTTTGCATAAATATTATCACATTGAACCTAATACAAGTAAACGGCATAAGTAAGATATACGGGGAAAACGAGCTATTCCACCGCATAACCTTCGGCGTAGACCAGGGACAAAAAATGGCGCTGATTGCCCGAAACGGGTCGGGGAAGTCCACCCTGCTGCGTATTCTAACGGGGAAAGAAATTCCCGATGAGGGGGAGGTTACCCATCACAAAAATCTGAAAATTGGTTTTTTGGAACAAAACCCCCATCTTGATGAAGAAAAAACCATTGCCGGGGTACTTTACCAATCAGATGCCCCGCTTATTCAGACTATCAATAAATATCAACGAGCTTTGCGCCTTGTTGATGAAAATAATACTTCCGAAAACCAGGATTTTCTACAAAAAATGATGGAGGCTATGGATGCCGCCCAGGCATGGGATTACGAAAATCAAATCCGCGAAATCCTCTCAAAATTCAATATCCATAACTTGGATCAGAAGGTAGCCACTCTTTCGGGCGGGGAGAAAAAGAAGGTCGCTTTGGCTCGTGTCCTTATACAGGATGCCAACCTGTTACTCCTCGACGAACCTACCAATCACTTGGATATAGGCATGATCGAATGGCTCGAAAAGCATCTTCAAAAACAAAAACTGGCCATTCTCCTGGTAACACACGACAGGTACTTCCTGGATAATGTATGTAACGAAATTCTGGAACTCAATTATGACAGGGTTCACTATTATGAGGGGAATTTCGATAACTTCCTGAGAAGAAGAAAAGAACGCCTGGAACAAGAAGCTATGGAAATCGAAAAAGCCCAAAACACCTACCGGCGGGAACTGGAATGGATAAAGCGGGGACCTAAGGCTCGCACCAGTAAATCGAAAAAGCGGATCGAAAATTTTGAAAAAATCAAAGAAAAAGCCCATCAGCAAATAGAAGACGATAGCCAAAGTGATTTTAAGGTCAGCATGTCCAGGCTGGGCAAAAAAATACTGGAAATCAGGAATATTTCTAAAGCTTTTGAGGGGAAACCGGTGATAGACCGATTCACCTATACCTTCAAGCGCGGAGAACATATCGGCATTATAGGTCCCAATGGTATTGGGAAAACTACACTGCTAAATATCATTACCGGGCAGATGCAACCCGACAAGGGCGAGGTGGTCAAAGGGGAAACCGTAACATTTGGGTATTATTCACAAGAGGGCATCAACGTTGACCCTGGAGAGCGGCTTATCGATGTTGCCGAAGAAATGGCCAGTATTGTACACTTCGGGGATCATTCCATGAGTATCTCGCAATTCCTGGCTCATTTCAACTTCGATCATTCGACACAATACAATTATTTCGGAAACCTTAGTGGCGGAGAAAAACGAAGGTTTTACCTTATCACCATTTTGCTGAAGAATCCCAACTTTTTAATTCTCGACGAGCCTACCAATGACCTGGATATTTATACCCTGAGCGTGTTGGAAAATTTCCTTGACAACTATGAGGGCTGTGTACTGATTGTCACCCACGACCGCCACTTCCTGGACGCACTGGCCGACCATGTCTTTGCCTTCAAAGGAGAGGGTGTCATCAAAGATTTTCCCGGCAATTATTCGCAATATGAAGTATATGTTGAGAAAAAGCAATCCGAAAAGAAACAAGAGCAAAAGAAAGTAAAACAAAAAGCTTACCGCGACGAAAAGCAAAAAAAGAAAACGCCAAAAAAATTCACTTACAAGGAAAAGCGGGAGTATGAGATGCTTGGCGAGGAGTTGGAGACTTTGGAGCAACGTAAGGCCGAACTGGTGGAGAAGATGAACACGGAAACCGATAACGAAAAAATAACAAAGCTCTCTAAAGAGTTTGAGGAAATCACGAGTCAATTAGAAGAAAAAGAAATGCGCTGGCTTGAGCTAAGTGAAAAAATCGGGGAGCAGTAATGGCGGTACATTTATACATGGCGCCTTTGGAAGGTTTGACGGATAGGATATTTCGCAAGACCTTCACGCAATTTTTCGGGGGGTTCGACAAGATGTTCACCCCTTTTTTCTCTTTCAACGACGAGAATCCCTACAAGATCAATAAGCTTCGAAAACAACTTGCCGACGACTGCGACCCGGCTTTAATTGTGCCCCAGGCACTCTCCAACAGCCCTGAAGCCATATTGTATTTCCAGGAAACCTTGGCAAAGATGGGCTACTGGCGCTTTAACCTAAACCTGGGATGTCCGTACCGCGTAGTAGTCAATAAAAACAAAGGCGCCGGATTGCTCAACCAACCAGTAATGCTGGAAAAAATAATCAAAGATATCGCCGCGAATGCTTCTCTTCCTTTCTCCGTCAAAGTACGCTTGGGAATGCAAAATCCCGAAGAAATCCTGCCAATCATTGATATTTTTAACCGTTATAAAATTGAAGAAATCATCATCCATCCCCGAACAGGAAATAATTATTATCAAGGCATTCCCGACCAGGAAAGATTTGCAGAATGCGTCCGTCGTTCGGAGCACCCAGTGGTATACAATGGCGATATTTTTTCTGTAATAGATTTTCAGAGCATCATCAACCTTCACCCTCAAATTGCCACGTTTATGCTTGGGCGTGGTATACTCCGAAATCCTTTTTTGGCAAACCAGATAAAAGGTGTTTCTCCCCCGTCAAACAAAAAAGAAATGCTCTTTAATTTTCAAAGGGAATTGTTCGACAACCTTTACCGGGAGCGTGGTAAAGGCCGATATTTTCCCCACGGAATCAAAGAATTCTGGAGCTACCTTTCAAACAGTTTCGACGGTTCTGAAGCGGTCTTTGACCGGATTAAGCGGGTAAATTCTATCAATGAATACTATGAGGTAACGGAAAACATTTTCCAAACCCATAACCTTAAGATATAAAAAAGAGGAAAAGCAACATTGGCAATGGTATTAACTCCCGGATCAAAAAAAGCGACACAAACAAATATGTCGCTATACTTGAAAACCAATTAAACCGTATTAAAATATCTCTACTTCTACCTCATAAGTATTATCAAGACTGAATTCCATCATGCCTGTTTTCATTGGCCCATGCCTATCAACTGCCAGAACAATATGTAAGGGGTCTGTTTCCAGGTATTGCATAATATTTTCTTCGTAGGTTTCAAACACAAGCGCATTCGAACCTTCATCAATTTCGGTGATTTGTGCAACAACTACGGGTTCTTCCCCTTCATTGCCAACCTTAAGAGTTGCGCCACTCATAAAGTGGAAAGGATTTTCCGGTTCTAAGGGGTCATCGGGAAAAAGCTCTGCCCCTATCAAATTTCCATTCGAAAGATCATCGACTGAATAACCATTATTTTCAAGAACTTCGGCTACGTTAACGCTGATTAGGGTATCGAGAATCACCACAGTTTCATTTGTTGTTTTCGTGTTATTAAATTTAGAAGAATCCACGCTGAACGTTCTTTCTTCAGGATTCACCTCCACTTGTTGCTTGGTTAATTCATCTTCATCGCATGAAGTAGTAACAACAGCTAACAGTGATATTACCGCTAAGGATGATGCGGCTATTTTAATTTTTTTCAGTAAATGCATAATTTCAGTTTTTTTATGTTCTGCTATTAATAAGAAAAAAATCGTCATATTGTTCGATAAAGAATTGTGAATAAATTGTTAAAGACTATAATTCCTTACTGCTCATCCCATTCGGCAAGAAAAAGGTTGGTCTCCTTTGTTCCACCGTTATTGCGATTTGAGGAGAAGACCAGCTTATCGCCATCATTGGAAAATACCGGGAAGGCATCAAAAGTATCATCATAGGTAATTTGCTTGAGATTATTCCCGTCAAGGTCAATCATAAACAAGTTAAACTTATATCCCCTATCAGCATGGTGATTGGAAGAAAACACGATCTTTTCCCCGGAGGGATGAAAGAAAGGCGCCCAGTTGGCTTTCCCCAAATCGGTTACCTGGCGCATGTTGCTCCCATCCACATTTGAGACAAAAATTTCCATTTCCGAAGGAGTAACCAGGCCTTTATCCAATAACTCTTTATATTTTTCTTTTTCTTCTGCAGTTTGAGGTCGTGAAGCGCGCCATACGAGTTTACTTCCGTCGGGAGAGAAGAAGGCACCCCCGTCATAACCCAGTTCATCGGTGATTTGCTTCACATCGGAGCCGTCGATATCCATCGTATACAGCTCCAAATCGCCACTTCTCGTTGAAGTAAAAACGATTTTATCTCCTGTCGGCGAAACGGTAGCCTCGGCATCATATCCCGGTCTGTCTGTGAGCTTCCTTTTAATATTCCCGTCCAAATCGGCCACGTAGATATCAAAACTGGAATAGATAGGCCATACATATTGTCCATCCTCTCTCCTATCGGGTTCCGGAGGACAATCTTCGGAGCCTTCGTGGGTTGAAGCATACAATATGGTACTATCACCGGGTAAGAAATAAGAACAAGTGGTTCGGCCATCTCCGGTGCTCACCATCTTTGGGGTTTCCTCTTTCATCGCGGGGTTCGCCACATCCGTTACATAAATCTGGTCACAAGAGGCTCCCCATTCTTCATTAGTGGCCTGAAAAACCAGCTTATCATCATCAAAACTCCAATAAGCTTCTGCATTGTTACCACCAAAAGTCAATTGCTCCAGACTCTTAAAATATTCTTTTTCTTCGGGATAAATCAATTGGCCGTCTTTAAGCCTGCTATCGCCTGAATCATCTTTATGAGGATTTTCGCCCGAATTCATACATCCGGCAAAAGTGATCGCTGCCATTATCAAAAGTGTTGTTAAAGCTCTTATCATTTCTGTGCTATTCATTTTATGATACAAATATTTAGATGCATTAAGGGATTGTAAACTTGTTGCTGGGGTAATTGTTCAAAAGAACTTTTATTTCATGCGATTTTCAATTTTTTAATAGCTTTGCATGCTTGAATCACTGGTATAAATCTATCAAAATTACTATGGAAATACCGAAAAAATACAACCCTGAGAGTGTCGAGGGAAAATGGTATGACTACTGGCTAAAAAACAAACTCTTTCACTCCGAGCCGGATGAGCGTGAGCCATACACCATTATCATTCCACCACCTAATGTGACCGGCGTCCTTCACATGGGGCATATGCTTAACAATACGCTCCAGGATGTTTTAGTTCGCCGTCAGCGAATGCTTGGTAAGAATGCTTGTTGGGTTCCGGGGACCGATCATGCTTCTATTGCTACCGAGGCTAAGGTCGTTAATAAACTCAAAGAAGAAGGCATAGAAAAATCTGCCTTATCCCGCGAAGAGTTTTTGAAATACGCCTGGGATTGGAAAGAAAAACACGGCGGAATTATCCTCGACCAGCTTAAAAAGCTCGGCGCCTCCTGCGATTGGGATCGCACCAAATTTACTATGGATGATGACATGTATGAATCGGTGATAGATGTTTTTATTGATTTATACCGGAAAGGATTGATCTACCAGGGCAAGCGCATGGTAAACTGGGATCCCAAGGCGCTGACGGCTTTGTCGGATGAAGAAGTCGTCTATAAAGAAGAAAATTCCAAGCTCTACTATGTGCGTTATAAAGTGGAAGGTGAAGCCGATTGGGTCACTGTCGCCACTACGCGTCCCGAAACCATCCTGGGTGATACGGCGGTATGTGTCAATCCCAACGATGAGCGATACACTCATCTTCTCGGCAAGAGAGTAATCGTGCCTTTGATAGAACGATCCGTGCCTGTTATCCAGGATACATACGTAGATATGGAATTCGGAACGGGCTGTCTGAAAATTACACCGGCCCATGATGAAAATGACTACGAAATCGGACTGAGACATAAACTTGATTCGGTAGATATTTTAAATGATGACGGAACCCTCAGCAGTGATGCACAGCTTTTTGTCGGCGAAGACCGGGAGGTAGCCAGGAAAAAAATGGCTGAAGGCCTCGAGAATGAGGGATACCTTGTTAAACAGGAATACTACAAAAACAATGTAGGATACTCGGAAAGAACGGATGTACCGATAGAACCCAAATTATCTCTGCAATGGTTCGTAAAAATGCAGGAGCTTGCCAAGCCCGCATTAGAGCTGGTTATGGACGACACCATTAAATTCTACCCGGCTAAATTCAAAAACAGCTACCGCCATTGGATGGAAAATGTCCGTGATTGGTGTATATCCCGCCAGCTTTGGTGGGGACAACGTATCCCGGTTTATTATTTACCGAATAACGAACACGTATTAGCCAAATCAAAAGAAGAAGCCTTAGAGGTCGCGCGGGAAAAATACCCCGAGCTCGAAAACCTTAAAGCAGAAGACATTCACCAGGATGAAGATGTCCTGGACACATGGTTCTCCAGCTGGCTTTGGCCCATTTCCGTTTTTGATGGTATCAGGAATCCCGATAATGAAGATATCAATTATTACTATCCGACGGACGATCTGGTTACAGCCCCGGAAATTCTCTTCTTTTGGGTTGCACGAATGATCATGGCCGGTATTGAATATCGTAAAGATGTTCCTTTCCGGAATGTTTATCTCACGGGTATCGTCCGTGATAAATTCGGTCAAAAAATGTCCAAGTCTTTGGGTAATTCCCCTGACCCTATCCGATTGATTAATGATTACGGGGCTGACGGCGTACGGGTAGGCCTGTTACTGACCTCGCCCGCAGGCAATGATTTACCCTTTGATGAAGTCCTTTGTGAGCAAGGCCGCAACTTTAGTAATAAAATCTGGAATGCTCTTCGCCTTGTGAAAGGATGGCAGGCTGAGGGAACTCTGGAGCAGAGCCAAACCAACCAAATTACCGTGCAGTGGTTTGAAAGCCGCCTGAACCAGGTAAATCATAAAATCAACGATCATTTCAGGAAGTTTAGGATTTCGGATGCGTTAATGACGATTTACCGCCTGATATGGGACGATTTCTGCTCGTGGTATCTCGAAATGGTCAAGCCTGGTGATGGCCGTTCAATCGATAAAACAACCTACGATACGACGATTGAAAATTTTGATAAACTCATGCGTATATTGCATCCGTTTATGCCCTTCCTTACCGAAGAAGTGTGGCAATCATTGAAAGAACGCGACCAGGGCGAAAGCATTATGGTTTCCTTAATGCCGGAGGGGGAGAACTATGATGAGCATATTCTCGAGCAGTTCGTAGAGACGCGTGAAGTTATTATGGCTATCCGTAACCTTCGGCAGGAAAAAGACATATCGCCCAAAGAGCCGCTCGATTTGTATGTTAAAAGCAATAAGCAAACGGCACCGGATAAGTCTTTTGATGGTATCATCACCAAACTTTGTAACCTTCAAACCATGGATTATACCGATTCAAAAATCGATGATGCCCTTTCATTCATCGTTCGCTCGTCGGAATACTATATTCCGGCCGGTCAGGCCGTCGATGTCGAGGAAGAGCGCAAAAAGCTGCAAGAAGAACTCGATTACATGAAAGGTTTCCTGCAGGGAGTGATGAAAAAACTCAACAACGAAAGATTTGTGAATAATGCCCCCGAACAGGTTGTAGAAAAAGAACGCAAGAAAAAAGCGGATGCTGAAGAAAAAATTCATGTTATCGAGCAGAAAATCAATAATTTATAAAATTTCTGCAATTTTTTTTTAAAATTTTTTGGGATAACTATTGTGTCAGCTTCCAAAATGATCTATATTTGTATTTGGGATTGCGTGCTAGCAAATCAGGTAGAATGTTTTTGGGGTTGCCCCGTCCTGGGGCAACCTTTTTTATTTGGTAATTTTTGTGAATTTCAGATTGGAATGACATCCACGCGACATTCTCCGTTTTCCATTTACAATACCTCAAAATTAAACAGCGACTCCATACCTTAAATAACCGGAGGGCTATTGAATTTGCCACTAATTAGTTAAAATCAACAAAACAGATATCTCTAAATTGTGGGGTTACGATACTCATGAAAAAATAGAGGCATTATGTTTTACGTCCAATCAGGAGTTCTGAATTTTCCAAATAAACCGATATTCAGATTAAAGCGATTCATTTTAACTTACTAGCGATGCATGAAGACAAACTGGATAATGTTGCTGCCCATTTGGAGGGCTTTTCTGTGCTTCTCCTGAGGATCGCCGTGAACGGCAGGGTCTTCCCATCCGTCGCCTAAATCTGTTTCGTAAGTGTAGTAGCACACCAGGCGCCCTTCATGAATAATACCGAACCCTTGCGGAGGTTTACCGTCATGCTTATGGATTTTCGGCGGGCCATCGGGGAATTCATACTTTTGGTGATATATGGGGTGGTCAAAAGGCAGTTCCACAAACTCCTTATCGGGAAAGACTTTTTTCATCTGGCTCCTGATATATTTATGAAGCCCATAGTTATCATCGATATGAAGAAAGCCGCCTGCTTGAAGGTATTTCCTTAAATTACGGGCTTCCTGCTCAGAAAACACCACGTTGCCATGGCCTGTCAGATGCACGAAAGGATAATTAAAAAGCTCGGCGCTGCCTGGCTCCACGGTAGCATAATCTTTCTTCAGGTTCATATCCAGGTTTTCATTGCAATAAGCAATCAGATTAGGCAGGGCCGTCGGATCGGAATACCAATCGCCACCCCCCTGATATTTCATGAGAGCGATTTGCGTATCCTGGGCTCCGGCGCTTAACAGTGGAAATAGTGCCAGTATTATCAATAATTTTTTCATCTTAAACTCCTTGTTGTTCATTCAACATATGCAACCCATGACATGCTACCACGGCTGCCGTTTCTGTTCTCAACCTGCTCTTGCCAAGATTTACAGGCTTAAATCCTTTTTCGATGGCCAAAGCAACTTCATCCCGGCTAAAATCCCCTTCGGGACCTATCAAAACCACGGCATCCGCGGAAGGCGAATAAAACTCCCCTAACATTTTATTATGCTGCTCATCCCTATAAGCAATGTACTTTTCCCCCTGAAATTCTCCTTCCACAAATTTTTTGAACTGGGTCATCTCTTCCAGTTGCGGATACCATGCTTTAAGGGATTGCTTTACAGCAGACGTAATAATGCGATGAATACGGGCTGGTTTTATTGTCTTGCGCTCCGAATGATCACACAAAAGAGGCGTTATCCGGTCGACACCAAGCTCGATCATTTTTTCGATAGCCCACTCCGTGCGATTCATATTTTTCGTAGGCGCAATGGCCACATGGAGATGAAACGGCCAGGGTTTTTCCTGCCGTTCGGTTTCTTCAACGGCAACTTCGGTGGCTTTAGCGTCAGCCTTGGTTATTTTTGCATAATAAAAACTTCCCCTTCCGTCGGTTAAGGTGATCCCTTCCCCGCTTTTTAATCTGAGGACTTTCGCGCAGTGCCGAGAGTCCTCCGGGTTAAGGATATACTCCTTATCTTTTATGTCGGGAGCGTAAAACAAGTGCATAAAGTGCTTTTGCGCAAAGGTAAAATTATTTTGCAGAGGTACGATTCGTACATTAAGCCCGCATTTCCTTTTCAACTATTGAAAAGATAGTCTCTTTATCAGGTCTTCATGTTGCGGGAACTCGCTCAAAAGGTCTTCCTGCCGGGCGAGCTCAAAATCTTGATACTCGAAGCCCGGTGATACCACACAACTAACCAAACCAAAGCTTAATTTATCGGTCACCTCAGCGGCAAACCAAGTTCCTGCGGGCACGGTGATATGAGGAAAATATCCTTCATGGGGGTCCATACCCAACCTTGAAGTAATTAATTCCCCATCCGGAGTAATCTGATGGATCAAGACACCGGCGCCATCATGGAAATACCAGTTCTCATCGGACTGCATCCGGTGAAAAGCAGAAAATTCTTTACCCTGCATTAAATAAAAGATCGAGGTAGCTATATCGCGTCTTCCACCAAAATCTTCGTTCTCAGCGTCAAGATCAACTCTTTGCTCCGAGCGGTAAGTTTCGACAAAATAACCTCCTTCAGG
This sequence comes from Bacteroidales bacterium, assembly GCA_021740175.1. GTDB lineage: Bacteria > Bacteroidota > Bacteroidia > Bacteroidales > JAIPAH01 > JAIPAH01. Next base: position 23,400 of record JAIPAH010000006.1, on the reverse strand, counting down.
ATGAGCCGCCATATCTAATTGCTCGATCCAGTAATCTGCATCATATCTCATATTATTGCTGATTTCGTCGTTTACTATCAGATTGTTTTCTTGATGGATTTTCATTAAAACGATACATAATCCTGAATGTCATAGAATTATTGTACTGTTTACGGTTCCAGGTTTCGTCACTGGTGTCGTATTCCGGGTCAAAATGCCGATTCCGGATAGGCCGTAATGAATAAGAATACCGAAAATTAAAATAAAACCGGCGATAAAGCCTGAATTGGATATCGACAAACCCGAGAATATCATCTTTTTTAAACGTTTTTTCTTCGGTATAGGGTTCTTTCAACCCCCCATGCTCTATCTCTTTAGAGTCAACAAGCCTTGAATAGGCCATGCCCAATCCCCCGGTCACAACATCCCTATCATTGTATTGAAGCATCACCGGGATTTCCAAATAGTTCAGTCGAAGATCATATTCGCCGGTTCGTACCAGTGTATCTCCTGCAAACTGCTCATATTGTTTCTTCTGATAAGCTCCTTTTTGATTGAAATTATTTTCAATAGTCAGGAAAAAATTATTCCCGAGAGGAACCATAGCCGCCAGGCCAAAATTCCATCCCGAGCGATAAAATCCATATACCTCGTCCCCGTCAACCTGCGATAAATTCGTACCAGCAAGAACCGCCCCTTTAATTTTTTGGGCTGTGGCACTGCCAGTTGCTATTAAAAAGAGTAAAACAAGCCCTGCTACCGTTTTTCTCATTCAAAATTTTTTTGCTAATAACGTATTTTTATAGTTGGTATTTGTTTTGAATTTTGGTCTTGCATTTTCTCATCATGTTCCATGACAAAAATAATCATTTTTTCAAATCAACCGCTATTCAAAGTAGAGCGCCAAGTCCTTCCTTTCATCAGGTATCTTTCATGGATAACTGGATACGTTTCCTGTCGACATCCACATCAAGCACTTTCACCTGAACTTTTTGGTTAAGGACTACCACCTCATTCGGGTCTTTAATAAACTTATCCGCCATATTGCTGATATGCACCAGCCCGTCCTGGTGCACGCCGATATCCACAAAAGCTCCGAAATCCGTAATATTTGTCACAATGCCAGGGAGCACCATTCCCTCCTTCACATCCTCGATCTTATTCACCTTATCATCAAAAGTAAAAAGCTCAAATTCTTCCCTCGGGTCACGTCCGGGCTTTTCAAGCTCCTGCATAATATCATTAAGTGTAGGCAACCCGGCCTTGTCAGTAACGAATTTCTCTAAATCCAGCTTGCGCCTAAGTTCTTTTCTTGACATCAGCTCGGAAACGGTGGCATTCAGCGATGAAGCCATTTTTTTCACGATGGGATAGCTTTCCGGATGCACCGCGCTGGCATCCAATGGATTTTCAGCACCGGGTATTCGCAGAAAACCGGCGGATTGTTCGAAGGTCTTTTCCCCGAAACGCTTCACCTCTTTCAATTCCCGGCGGGATTTAAAACCTCCCTTTTGCTTGCGATGTTCGATGATTTGGCTGGCCAGGGAAGGGCCAATCCCCGAAACATGGGTCAGCAATTCCTTGCTGGCGGTATTTACATCCACTCCTACAGTATTGACACAGCTTTCGACGGTATCGGAAAGACTTTTCTGAAGTTCTTTCTGGTCTACATCGTGCTGATATTGCCCTACCCCGATAGATTTGGGATCAATTTTCACGAGCTCCGCCAGCGGGTCCATTAAACGCCGGCCAATGGACACGGCTCCCCGGACGGTGACATCATACTCCGGGAACTCCTCGCGTGCTACCCGGGAAGCCGAATAAACGGAAGCCCCGTTTTCATTGACCATCATGGCTATCAGATCCCTTTCAAATTTCACTTTTTGCACAAACTGCTCGGTTTCTCTACCTGCCGTGCCATTACCCACGGCTATTGCATCCACTTTATAAGCATTGGCCAGGAATCTCAGCTTTTTGGATGCCGTTTTCACATCCTTATGGGGCGGGTGGGGATAAATCGTCTCGTTATGCAGGAGGTTCCCGTTTCGGTCCAGGCAAACCACCTTACAACCTGTACGGAACCCCGGGTCGATAGCCATAATATTTTTCCCTCCCAGGGGAGAGGCCAACAGTAATTGCCTGACATTCTGCCCGAAAACCTCTATTGCTTTCTCATCGGCTTTCTGTTTTAACCACGCCCTGACTTCATTTTCCATGGAAGGACGCAGCAAACGACTATACGCGTCGGCAATGGCTTTATAAACCTGTTCCTGTGTGTGATAGGGCTTCAGAAAAACCGACGTAATTTCGCCGATCGCGTCTTCTTCTCCCGCCTCTATTTTTAATCGCAAAAACTCTTCGCTCTCCCCCCTGAACATGGCTAATATCCTGTGAGATGGTATATCAGCTACCGCTTCCTCATAGTCAAAATAGGGTTCGTATTTCTCTGCCTTCTGCTCTTTTCCCTTGATTACCGATGAGACCAGGTAGCTCTCCTCAAAGAACAGCGTTCTTAGGGCTGCCCTCACCTCTTTATCCTCATTGATCCACTCGGCTATGATATCCCGGGCTCCCTGCAATGCTTCACCGGCTGTATTGACATTTTGCTCCGTATTCACAAATGCTTCGGCTCTTTCCTGCGGGTTGGTCATATTTTCCTGCAACAACTCGCCGGCAAGGGGTTCCAGTCCTTTTGAACGAGCAATGGAAGCCCTCGTCTTTTTCTTAGGTTTGAACGGTAAATAAAGGTCCTCCAACGCCGCCATCGTTTCAGCGTTTTCAATTTGTTTACGAAGATCATCGGTTAATTTTCCTTGCTCGCTAATCGACTTTATGATGGCATCCCTTCGCTTATCCAGCTCTTTCAGTTGATTTAAGCGATCCCTGATATTTATAATCTTTACCTCATCCAGGCTTCCGGTAGCCTCTTTCCGGTATCGCGATATAAAGGGGACGGTCCCCCCGTCATTCAGAAGTTCTATAGTATGGGCTACCTGCCAGGCCTTCAAGCCTGTTTCGTTAGCTATGATACGAGTATATTTTTCATTATTAGGCATAGTAAAACTATTTTCGACAGACAAACATACGGTTTTCAGTAATATTGCCGAAGTATCTTTTTTCGAAATGTGTAAAAACCCGTGGCATGATCTGCTCCAGATCCGCAGCTTCTTGCTTGGTTTTACGCGACCTTACCACTTTGTTAAATATCAATAATCCGTGTTTTTTCATTATGCGTTGTAACTCTTCCACAAATTTACGATCCTGAAATTTTTCCGGAATTTCCAGGTCCTTATAAATATCAAAAACGACCAAATCATAACGCTCCTCCTCCGTTCTTAACACAAAATCATATCCGTCTTCATTAAAAATTCGATCGGTCGCTTCGTATCCGTAAGGAAAATATTCTCCGGATATTTCTATTATCTTCTCATCCAGTTCCACACCATGAATCACTCCGTCAAAACCATATTCGCTCCGCAAAAGATAAGCAGCTCCTCCCGCGCCATTACCCAATATCAACACTTTAGAAAAATTCTCGTTTTTAAGCCCCGCTGCCCTGAAAGCTCTACGGAAAGTTTTATACAATGAACCGAAGGAGTAATTGGCCGTGCAAACATTCAGCACTTTCTCTCCATTAACCCAGCTTATTTCAAGTTGGTCGTTTACCTCACTATCGAATGTCGCTTCCTTTTGCTCATCGATATACGAGGCAAAACGCTTTATCGTGCGGGCTAATGAAGGTAAGAATTTCATAAAAACAAATATAGCTGAATTTCATTACTTACTTTTGATAACAAAGCCCAGATGTTGAAGGTCATTCCAAAAATCCGGGTATGACTTACTTACAACGTTTTCATTATCCAATTTTAAAGGTGTGACCGCATAGGCTAACAGCGACAAAGCCATAGCCATCCGGTGATCCTGGTATGTTTGCACCGGCTCGTCTGTATATCCGGGTTTTACCGGGGATATTTTCAAAATTTCATTTTCTAAACGAAACTTAATCCCAAAGCGGGCCATTTCCCCGGACATAGCTTTTATCCGGTCAGTCTCTTTTATTCGTAAGGTTTGTAATCCCGACAATTTTCCGGGTATCTCAAGCACAGGGAGCAGTGCCATAAATGTTTGAGCCAAATCCGGGTTATTGGTAAAATCTTTTACGAATTCCCTTATTTGGGGTTTGCCCGCTTTCCGGATTCTTACCCCCTTTTCCTGCCACTCGGTTTTTATCCCGAAATCCCCAAACCAATCGCTAATCACCGCATCCCCCTGCAAACTTTTATTATGAAAGTTTTTTAGTATTAAATCCGATTTTTGAGCTGCAGCAGCCATAGCGTACCAATAGGAGGCAGCCGACCAGTCGGATTCCACGGAAAAATCCGTACTTCTGCGGTATCCTGTAGGAGCAATGGAAATACGTTCTTCATCCCATTGAACCCTTGCACCAAACGATTCCATAATCTGCGCCGTCATTTCGATATAAGGCAGAGAAACCGTTTGGCCGGTTAGCGACAGGTGCAACCCTCTAGGTAAAACGGGGGCAATCATCATGAGTGCCGAGATGTACTGGCTGCTCACCCCGGAGGGGACCTCCAGGCTTCCTCCTGTCAAACTTCCCGGTTTAATCCGTAAAGGCGGGTAGCCTTCATTCTCAAGATATTCAATAACCGCTCCAAGCTTTTTAAGAGCTTCTACGAGAATTTTAACGGGTCTTTGATGCATCCGCTCCGAACCCTTTAGAATATATTCTCCGTTACTGACAGCAAGCACCGCTGTCAAAAAACGCATATTTGTCCCGGCAGCTCCGACATCTATCTCTTTTACTTTTTGACCCCTTGCACGGATGAGCTCCAGGTTCTTTAGCAAATTCTGCGAGTCTTCGGATGTTGAGATATTCTCAATTTTAAACCGGGTATCACTGAGTTCTCTTATTATCAAAACTCTATTGGAGATACTTTTGGAGGCAGGTAACGTAATGCTTCCTCTTAGGTTAGCCGGTGCGTGCTGTATTTCAATCATTTGTTTTTCTAAGATTTAAATAATAATTGATGGCTTCGAGCACTTCCTTTTCTTCCACTTCAATATCATAGAGAGCCTTCCCCGGCTTTTCAAGCAAAGTAAAAAGCATTGTACGGTTTCGGTTCTTTTTATCCTGCTGCATATAGCTAATCAACTTGTGAGGATCGGCTTCACGCAATAAAGAATAATAGGGAAAAATCTCCATCAAATAATCTGTAATTTGTTCTGCCCTGGATGCTTCCAACCCTGTTTTCATCACGCTGAGATGCAATTCAACAATCATTCCCATGGCAATCGCTTCCCCATGCCGCAGGGAAAAATCGGAGGTAAAAGACCATGATTCAATTGCATGGCCAGCCGTATGTCCGAAATTCAGAATCTTCCTGACACTTCGCTCCAGCGGATCGGTTTCCACAATTCTCTTTTTTATCTCCACCGAGCTTGATATCAAATCTTTCCATTGCTCTTCTCCAATTTCTTCAGGTTGACCAGCGTCTTTCATCCGCAGGAAATATTCATAATCGGCAATTAGACCATGTTTCAACATCTCAGCAAAGCCCGAAAGCAATTCCCGATAGGGAAGAGTCTCGAGGAAAGTCGGGTAAATATAAACCCTTTGGGGATTTTGAAATAATCCAATATGATTTTTAAACCCTTCGAAATCAATGCCCAGCTTACCTCCTACCGAGGCATCCACCATCGATAACAAGGTGGTGGGAAGATTCATAAAATCCAGGCCTCTCTTATAAGTTGCTGCAACAAAACCGCCCATATCGGCTAACACCCCGCCCGACAAATTAATCACCAGTGATTTGCGGTCAGCCTTTAGTGCTGTTAGCTCTCCCCAAAGGTGTTCACAAGTTTTCAGATTTTTGTTGTTTTCCCCGCTTTGAATTACCACAGGATCAAACTCAATATCCATATCTTTCATCTCGCTATGGAAAACCGGGAAGCAGTTCCTTTTTGTATTTTCATCCATAAAAACAATATAGCGGGAATAAGGAAAGGATTGAAGGTAAGTTTTCAAATCGCGGAAAATTTCTCCAACTTTGATTTCATAATTCCGAGCTTCTATTTTTTCCAAACTCATAAACCTTTATTTATGAAATGCTGCAATGAGTAAGTCAATATCCTGGAAAGAAAGCTGAAACCGTTTGGCGATGTTTTTATCTGTCAAGATTCCTTTATAAAGGTAAGCCCCTTTGCGAAAGCCATAATCTTTTTTCAATACTTCATCCACGCCCCCGTTTTCACTTATGGAGAGAAGTATGGGAGCAAAGAAATTACTCAACGATACCGAAGCTGTCCTGGGAGCCCTGGAAGGCATATTGGGGACACAATAGTGTGTGACATTATATTTTTGAAAGACAGGTCTTTCGTGAGTGGTCGGCTCGGAAGTCTCGAAGCAACCACCATGATCAATACTCACATCAATGATGATTGCCCCTTTTTTCATGTTTTGCACCATTTCCTCGGACACGACCACCGGTGTCATCCCTTCCACCGGCCTCAAGGCCCCGATAACCACATCCGCAGTTTTGATAGTCTCTGCCAGGCGTTTGGGCTGTATGATCGAAGTATAAATCCGTTGATTCTGCGTTTCCTGGATACGTCGCAGTCGCCCTACATCATTATCAAAGACTTTCACGTGGGCACCCATTCCAAGGGCAGAGCGCGTAGCGAACTCCCCTACCGTTCCGGCGCCAATTACCACAACGTCGGTTGGAGCAATGCCTGAAAAACCGCCAAATATGCTTCCGCGACCATACTTGGTCGAACTGAGATATTCGGCCGCAAGCAATATACTGGTATTTCCGGCTATCTCACTCATAGAGCGAATGACCGGATAAACCCCGTTTTTATCCCGGATCTTTTCAAAGGCAAAAGCGGTCAACTTTTTGGCTAACAAAGAGCGGTAGAAAACGCTATTATGGTCTTTCCAGTGCAGGGAGGACATTAAAACCTTTCGGCTGTCTATATACTCTAGCTCTTCATCATTAGGTGCCGCCACTTTCAGGATGATATCGGCCTTATAAATTTCGCGGGGGTCATATTTTATCTCGGCACCGGCCTCACTGTATTCATGGTCAGTATAAAAAGCGCCCAGTCCGGCGTTATGTTCCACCATCACTCGGTGCCCGTTTCTTACAAGCAGCTCCACAGATTCAGGTATCAAAACCACTCTTCTCTCACCATTGGCGCGGTCTTTAGGGATACCGATATTGAGTTGAATTCCTCCTTTTTGGCTTTCCAGCATCTCCTCCTGAGGCATGAAACCATGCTCAGAGGTATATTGAATCATCTCTTTGCTCTTAGGCGTCATAACCTTCGAAATTAGTGATTTTTTAATATTCCTCGGCCATTATTTTCCGGTTTCCTTTATCATCTTCCTGGATTCTTACGCTCACATAGTTCTCAGGCAATAGCCCCTGAACTTTTTCAGGCCATTCTATCAAGCAGTAATTACCGCTGTAAATATATTCTTCAAAACCTATGTCGAGCGCTTCTTCCGGCCCTTTGATTCGATAAAAATCGAAATGATAAACCGTATGGCCTTTCGGATTCAAATATTCGTTGATCAGGGCAAAAGTAGGACTGCTAACCATGTCTATCACATCCATTTGTCTGCAGATTTCTTTGATAAAGGTTGTTTTCCCGGCACCCAATTCGCCGTAAAAGACAAAAACCCGCTCATCCGGGAAAGTACTGATAAGTTGTTCTACAGCCCCCGGCAGCTCTTCTAACGATTTCACCGTAACATTCATTCCCTTATTTTTGTCGTAAAGTTATGTATGGTATCATAAGTTCCTCCATAGAAATACCGCCATGCTGAAACGTATTAGTATAATAATTGGCAAAATAATTAAAATTGTTGGGGTACGCAAAGAAGTCATTCTTCCGGCAAAAAGCATACGATGAACTGACGTTCGTCCTGGGCAAATATATTGAGCGGGGTTCATGCACCGCATATACTTCTTTTTTATTAAAGCTCAAACTCTTTCCGACTTTATACCTTAAATTGGTATTGGTCTGCCTGTCACCGACAATTTTTACCGGATTATGCACACGCACCGAGCCATGATCAGTAGTCACGATTACCTTAACATCTTCTTCGGCCAAGGCCTCGATAATGTCTTTCAAAGGCGAATGCTCGAACCATGAAAGCGTAAGCGAGCGATAAGCCGATTCATCCTCAGCCAGCTCTTTAATCACTTCCATTTCGGTGCGTGCATGAGAAAGCATATCAATAAAATTATACACGATCACATTCAAGTCATTGTTTAAAAGCTTTGGTATATTGTCAGCCAGCCTTTTCCCTACATTCATGTTAAGCACTTTGTTGTAGGAATATTTTACATTCAATCCGTGGCGTTTAATATGCTCCCCTAATAACTGTTCTTCATATTGATTTTTTGTTCCCTCTTCATTTTCACCAACCCAATAATCGGGGAAACGTTTTTGAATCTCTGAAGGCAACAAACCCGAAAACAGGGCGTTCCTTGCATACTGGGTCACCGAAGGCAAAATACTGTAATACATCTCCTCCTTCTCCACCCTGTAATTTTCTTCAAAGACCGATTGCAAGTATTTCCATTGATCAAATCGCAGATTATCTATGAGGATGAAGAAGACCGGCTTCTCGCTCTCTTTAAGTACCGGGAAAAGCTTATCTTTAAGTAATGTGTGGGATTGAACCGGTCGATCTTCGGCTTCCCCGTTTATCCATGATTTATAATTATTCTCCACATATTTTGAAAATACCTGGTTGGCTTCATCTTTTTGCGATTGCAATATTTCTGTAATCCCCTCATCATCTAACTGGTCAAGCTCGAGCTCCCAATAAACCAACCGCTTATAAATATCTTTCCATTCCTGGCTATCGAGATGACTTCCAATGTCCATCCCTATTTTAGTAAACTCCTTTTGGTAGGCTTGCGTGGTTTTCTCACTACGGATCTTTTTCTTATCGAGATTCTTTTTAACACTCAGCAAGAGCTGATTGGGATTTACAGGTTTTATGAGGTAATCGGAAATGTTACTCCCGATGGCATCCTCCATAATCGTTTCTTCTTCACTTTTAGTAACCATCACCACCGGCAGGTTGGGTTGTAAGTTTTTTACCTCGGAGAGGGTTTCTATCCCCGACATCCCCGGCATATTTTCATCAAGAAACAGGATATCAAAACTTTGTTCTCCCAATTTCTCTATGGCTTCATTGCCATTATTGGTCGTAATCACATCAAATCCTTTTTTCTCAAGAAACATGATGTGGGGTTTCAACAGGTCTATCTCATCATCAGCCCACAATATTTGTACTTTCTTCATACTTTTTTTCTTTAAACAACAATTTATAAAATTAACATTCAGGAGTATTTTTAGCAAGTTATGATAATCTCCATATAGGATAAGGTCAAAATATCCATTTTATTATTGAAGAACCCTTAAAACTTAAGCTCTCTAATTTTTTACCCTTATGTTCAATGTAATAACAAATGGATAAGCTAACCGGTTCTTTCAAAGTCTACTTTTCTTTGTCTCTTCAATAAAAAACACATTAACAAGTGTTTAATCAATGATGCTTCTTTGCAAAAACAAAGCCAAAATTTCCTGCGAATGATTAATTTTGCACCGGAAAAAGGTTTATCCCCTTTGCGTTTTTCATGCAGGGATAACAAAAGCCGTATAGCAAGAGGATCAGCTACCCTTTTGGTAATTGGTTCCGGGTTTATCAGAAAGGGGATATAATCGACAAACAAGTTGTTTTGAGCAGTTTTAAAAAAAGAAAAATACTTAATGATCCGGTTTACGGATTTGTCTCGATACCATCAGAGTTTCTGTTTGAACTCGTAGAGCATCCCTACTTTCAACGGCTGCGACGTATTCAACAACTTGGTCTGACCCATCTTGTCTATCCGGGCGCGCTACATACTCGTTTTCAGCATGCAATCGGTGCCATGCATCTTATGCAGCAAGCCGTGGATGTCTTACGGCTTAAGGGACATGAAATCACAGAAGAAGAAAAGGAGGGCGCACTGGCCGCCATACTTCTTCACGACATCGGCCACGGTCCTTTTTCGCATGCCCTGGAACATACACTAATTACAGATACGGATCATGAAGAGATTTCGAGGTGGTTTATCAGAGCTTTGAATGAGGAGTTGGATCAAAAACTTACCCTCGCCCGAAACATTTTTGAAAACAATTACCCCAAAAAATTTCTTCACCAGCTAGTTGCAAGTCAGCTGGATGTAGATCGCCTGGATTATCTGAAGCGCGACAGCTTTTTCTCAGGCGTATCCGAAGGTGTTATCAGCAGTGACCGCATCATCAAAATGATGGATATTCATAACGATGAGCTGGTGGTAGAGGCTAAAGGAATATATTCAGTCGAGAAGTTTCTTGTCGCCCGCCGGCTAATGTACTGGCAGGTATATATGCACAAAACCGTACTGGCTGCCGAGTACCTTCTGATGAAAATCCTCCGCCGGGCCAAAGATCTGGCAATGAGCGGTCATAAGTTAAAAGCCTCTCCCTGGTTCAAACGTATTGCCGAGAATCAATTCATAAAAGAAGGTTTAAACAGCCATTCATCATTAATAGACGATTTCGCCAAAATGGATGACTACGATATCTTATCATCCATCAAAATATGGTGTGATGACAGTGACCCTATCCTGGCAAGATTAAGTAAAAATTTGATCAACAGGAAGCTCCCGAAAACTGAAATGATGAATCAACCATTTGACAGAAACTATGTTTATGATTTAAAAAAACAAGCAATGAAACATTATAACCTGAATGAAGAGGAAGCAGGATATTTTGTGTTTACTCATAAAACCCACAACTACACTTACGATTCATTAAGGGAAAAAATAAAAATAAAATACAAAGACAACTCAGTAGTAGATTTAATGGAAGCTTCCGGGCAATTCGGGGAAAACATGTTTTCAGGGATAGAGTCCAAATATTTTTTATGTTATCCGAAAAAATTATCAGATTAACTGTTGAATATTTAGGTTTAACAATGCAATGACGAATAACCGGTTTCATAAAATTTGAATATATTTACTGCGATTTTTTAGAAAAATTGAAAAAATGGAATTCACAGCACAGGAAATAGCAGACTTAATAGAGGGAACAATTGAAGGTAGACCGGATGTTGCCGTCCATGATGTGTCCAAGATTGAAAATGGGCGTCCCGGCACGTTAAGTTTTCTGGCAAATCCGAAATATACCCCTTATTTATACTCAACCGAAGCTTCCATAGTTATAATCAATGATGATGTCCACTTAAACGGCGATAAGAAAATTAATTCCACATTAATCCGCACACCGGATGCTTATTCGGCTTTTGCCAAATTGTTGGAGACATACAACAAAAAACGAGAGCCTCAGGCAGGTATCGCGGATACAGCGATTGTCTCATCAAAGGCCCATATAGGCAAAGGTGTTTACATAGGGGATTATGTTGTTATCGAAGAAGGTGCTAGCATAGGAGATAATGCACAGCTTTATCCTTACACTTTTATCGGGCGGGATACTTCTATCGGCCGGAGCTCTAAGCTTTACATCGGGGTGAAGATTTATCACGATTGTAATATTGGTCAAAACTGCACCATACATGCCGGCACGGTTATCGGCAGCGACGGCTTTGGCTTTGCCCCTCAGCAGATGCAGGATTACAAAAAAATCCCCCAAATCGGAAATGTAATCATTGAAGATAATGTAGAGATAGGCACGAATTGTACTATTGACAGGGCCACCATGGGTTCCACGGTAATCCGCAAAGGTGTCAAACTGGACAACCTCATCCAGGTAGCTCATAATGTTTACATAGGAGAAAACACGGTAATAGCAGCACAAACCGGAATATCCGGAAGTTCGACCATAGGCAGAAACTGCATGCTCGGCGGACAAGTTGGAGTAGCGGGTCATCTCGAAATCGCCGATGAAGTAAAAATCGGTGCTCAATCGGGAATCTCCGGTCATATCAGAGAAAAAGGAGCTACCGTCCTTGGTTCGCCGGCTTATGATATCTCTGCTTTCAAACGTGCTTTCACCTATTTCCGTAATCTACCAAAAATCGTAAAACGAATAGAATCGCTGGAGAAAAAGCTTAAAGACCGGCAAGAAAACAAGTAATTCATTTGCAGAAGTTCATAGAATACTTAATTTTGCAAGGTTTATGAGCAAAAAGCAAAAAACAATAAAGAATCCTGTAAGCCTTACGGGACGGGGATTGCATAGCGGGCTGGATGTCACCATGACCTTTAAGCAAGCCCCGGAGAATCATGGCATTCTTTTCAAAAGAATGGATGTTGATTCCGAACCTGTAATAGAAGCAAGCCCCGAACTGGTGGTGGATACTTCACGCGGGACTACCATCGCCAAAAACGGCAGGAACGTGAACACTATTGAGCACTGTATGGCAGCTCTTGCCGGGCTGGAAATAGACAATGTCCTTATTGAAATCGATGGTTATGAAGCACCCATCTTTGACGGAAGCTCAAAACCTTTCGTTGATAAGTTAATGGAAGCAGGGTTAGTGGATCAAAACGAAGAGAAAAATTACTTCGAGCTCAAAGAGAATATCGTCCTTAAAGATGAAGACAATAATATCGAGATGATTGCCATACCGAGTGATCATTTCGAGGTGTCGGCCATGATTGATTATAACTCCAGTGTTCTCCGCCCGCAGTATGCTCACATGAAAGATATAGCAGAGTTTAAGGAAGAGTTTTCTTCCGCCAAAACCTTCGTTTTTCTTCACGAATTAGAAACCCTTATCAAAAACGGTCTTATCAGGGGCGGCGACCTTGATAACGCTATCGTTTTTGTTGATAAGCTTATCAGCCAGGAAGAGCTTGACCGGCTGTCCACTTTTTTCAAAAAACCGCGGGTAGAAGTCAAAGAGCGAGGCATTCTGAATAATATCGACCTAAAGTATGAAAATGAACCTGCACGCCACAAATTACTGGACGTGCTCGGAGATTTATACCTTGTCGGACGCCCCATAAAAGCCAAGATCATCACGACGAAGCCCGGTCATCATTATAACGTGAAGTTTGCCGGACAAATCAAAAAACATATTAAAGATACTGAAGAAAAGCAAAAAATACCTACATACGACCCGAACAAAGAACCCATATTTGATATTATAGAAATCCGCCGTATGCTGCCTCATCGCTCGCCATTTTTGCTGGTGGACAAAATTACTGAGATGAGCGACAACCATGTAGTAGGTGTCAAAAACGCTACCATGGATGAGCCTTTCTTTGCAGGACATTTCCCTAAAGAGCCCATCTTCCCTGCCGTTTTGCAAATAGAAGCAATGGCACAAGCAGGAGGCATTTTGGTTCTTAGTTCTGTTCCTGACCCTGAAAATTACGTGACCTATTTTATAAAAATAGATAATGCACGATTCAGGAATAAGGTTGTACCCGGGGATACATTGATCTTTAAACTGGAATTAATGGCCCCCATCCGCAGAGGGATATGTCAAATGCAAGGAACAGCTTATGTGGGAGAACAATTAGTGATGGAGGCTCAGTTAGTGGCCCAAATAGTTAAAAAATAAGCGAATAGTATGAATCAACCTTTAGCATACGTACACCCAACGGCCAAAATTGCCAAAAATGTGGTAATTGAGCCTTTTGTGAATATCGAAAAAAATGTAGAGATTGGAGAAGGCTCCTGGATAGGTTCTAATGTAACCATTATGGAAGGAGCCACTATCGGAAAGAATTGCAAAATCTTCCCCGGTGCCGTCATAGCGGCAATTCCCCAAGACCTTAAATACAACGGTGAAGAATCTTCAGTAGAGATCGGGGATAACACAACCATACGGGAATTTGTCACAGTTAATAAAGGGACCAAAGCCAATATGAAAACTACTGTCGGCAACAATGCCTTGATAATGGCTTATGCCCATGTTGCACATGATTGTGTTATAAAAGATAACGCTATCCTGGCGAATGCAGCAACCCTGGCAGGACATGTTGAAATTGACGAATGGGCCATAATAGGTGGGCTTACAGCGGTGCACCAGTTTACCAATATCGGGAAACATGTCTTGATTTCAGGAGGGTCATTGGTTCGTAAGGACATCCCTCCCTTCACCAAAGCCGCACGGGAACCTATCTCTTATGTAGGCATCAATTCCATCGGACTAAGAAGACGGGGATACAACAGTGAACAGATAAACCAAATACAAGACATTTACCGCATAATTTATCTCAAAGGATTAAATAATTCGCAAGCTTTGTCGGTGATCGAGGCTGAAGTGCCTGCAACGCCTGAGCGAGATGAAATACTCACTTTTATCCAAAAGTCCAGCAGGGGTATTATGAAAGGGTATTTGAAATTTGAATAAACAATCGACTATACCTGAGATTTTTAGCTGTTTCGGCAGTTTTTATAATAAGGAGACGAGACAAAAAAAGAACAATAATAAGGAAATATGGCAACAACTTCAGACATAAAAAACGGGTTGGTAATAAAGCTCAATGGAGAGCTATATAGTATAGTGGAATTTCAACATGTAAAACCCGGTAAAGGCAGCGCTTTTGTTCGCTCAAAAATAAGACATATTGAAACGGGAAAAGTATTTCAGCACACTTTTAATGCCGGTCAAAAAATTGATATCCAGCGAGTGGAAAGAAGGAGCTACCAATTTCTTTATAAAGAAGATACGAATTATCACTTCATGAATAATGAGACTTTTGAGCAGACATTTATTGATGAATCGCTCATCAATGCGCCCCAATTTTTAAAAGAAGGGCAAAACATTGATATCTTGGTTCATGATGAGACAGAAACTCCCCTGGTAGCCGAATTACCACCTTATGTAGAGCTTACGGTGACCTACACTGAACCGGGAGAAAAAGGGAATACAGCTACCAATACTATGAAAGAAGCGACACTTGAAACAGGGGCTAATATCAAGGTTCCGCTTTTTATAAACGAGGGAGAGCTTCTTAAAATAGATACACGTAACGGCGCTTATGCGGAACGTGTTAAAAATAAGTGATTCTTTTTTTTAGACTAAAATACAAAGCCTTATTCGTCCAATTTAGCTAATAAGGCTTTTTTTGTGGAATAGTATTAGGTATCCTCCCGTTCCGGGTTGTTTTCTTTATTCTTATCATCCTTTTTTGGGGATCGATAACGGTGATAAAGATCCAAAGCTACAATAATAGCCATAACACCCCAAACAGGGACGGAGAGTTTATCGCGGCTCAGGAAATTATTGAGTATCCCGTGCACAAAGTAGGTAGTCAAAGCTAATAAAGAACTTAACGCCAGCATCCTTATTTCGGAGTTATCGCTTTCTTTATAGACACGTAAGGCCCTGTTTAAAACCAGCATAACCACCAGTACAATAGATAATGCTCCGAGCACACCCGACTCGGATAGGGGACCCAAATACTCACTATGAGCATCGCCCCGATTCCCAAAATTAGTACTAATGATAGTTTTTTCTTTACTTCGCTGAAACGGAGCATAAACGAACTGGTAAGTTCCAGGCCCCCAACCGACAACGGGGCGCTCTTCAAACATCCTTAAAGCTGATTTCCAACGATTTATGCGCTCAAGGTTGGAGGCATCGGTAGAAATATTGTATATCGATTGCACATGTTTATAAAACTGTCCGGAAGAATCCTGTTGATTCTGCTCCATTTTATCAACAATTTCAGTTCTGAAACTAAAGAAAAGACCTAAAAGAATTCCGATTATAAGGAAAACATACCTGAACTTAATTTTCAATACAATCACCATTAGTACAAAAAATGCTGCGATAAAACTCACCCAGGCTGCGCGACTGTAAGATAAATACAAAGCACCTAATAAAATGAAAGATATAAGGGCAGCAAACAATCGGTAATAAATCGGGTATTTCCTGTAAAAAGTAAAGCCAAGGGTAAAGGGTAGCAGAAAAGCCAGTATGGCTCCATATTCGGTGTGGTCGTTATAGAAAGGGGACATGGCCCAATGACTAACATCCTGGGCAAAACCATGGCTTGCCAGGACCATGGTGGAATAAGCAATAACATACAACAAAGGAAGGGTATATAACCAAAGGAAATATTTGATATTATTTAATTTCTTAAAAAGCAGTATAGCCAGGAAATAAAAAGGAACGACGAACCATAAGCGGGACAGCAAGTACTTAAAGGATACAACCGGCATCTCGCTTGTCACACTTGTAAAAAACATCCAGGTTAAATTGAATAGAATGGCAAGGGTTACAGGATGTCTTAAAATACGGGAGTCATAGCCACTTTCGAATAAAGCTTTTAAAAAAAACAATATCAATACTGCCAGCATAAGGGGCTCAGTAGGTAAAGACACACTTATGCCCATCTCCATGTCACTGAGTTTGACCGCTAAGGGGGTAAAGAAGGTGATTATCAGCAAAACCACATCCAGCTTATAAACAAAGAGCCAGATTAACAGCAGAACCACCGGTATAACTGCAATAAACCAGAAACGCTCAGTAGCAATTAAAAATGCACTGAATGCCAGAAACAAACCACTGACAATATAGGCAATAAATATTTTCTGTCTTTCTGTCAAAGCTATTCTCTTAATTTTGGTCTCGTGCCTTCAACTTATTTTGTTTTTCAAGTATTGCAATTACAACAACAGCAAGGAACAGCGCTGCAGCAACTGCATAGAAAACAATCAACCATCTTGTGGGATAGTCCTTTTTATCAGATACATAAGGTGTAGTAACCGCATTGGTAAACGTAAACTCTTTTTTAACATTACGTAAGGCTTCCTCATATTCGGTTTTTAACTCATTATATCGCCCCATGAGATGAGACAAATAAGCTTTATGCATCAAAAACTCTCCTCCTCGGGATTTGAGAGCTTCATTTAACTGCCTTACACCTTTTTCATTAATATAATTAGGAGCGGCGTCGCTATCTACGGTTTTGAGAAATCCTTCGGTAACTTCTTTCGATTGCCCTTCAACGTCATAGATTCCATGTTCAATACCAAAAGATCGCATTTTTTCCTTGATAGAATCCAGCTCCTTTTCTTTACGTATAAGCATCCTCCTGGAAATTTTCACTACTTCCCGATACTTATCACGATGCATTCGTTGTATCTTATTGTTTACCAAATCAATGATCTCATCAACCATATCTTTGGCCTTTTTTGGGTCCTTATCCAAAACTTTGATTTCTATCGACTCATATTGCGTTTTGCTAATAGAGACATTTTGGTCGTACTCCCAAAGCATAGTCGAATAATAGTGTTTATACCCCGTATCAATTTCATAATGTTCGGCAAGGTTAAACCGCTGAATAACGCTATCTTTAATATCCCGGGAGTGTAACCATTGTAGCAACTGCTCGGTTTCACTTTCCTCCGAGTATGGTGCGATATTCGATGGATAGATGACTGCCCGGGATTTATATTTTGGTGTAATAAAATACGGACCTGAAAAAATAGCGGCCAGAATTGCAGCTCCTATAATGGTGGCAAGTAAATGCCACTTCCATTTCCATACGAGTGTTACCAGACTAACGTTTTCAAAATATTTATCCATTTTTCCGATTTTCTTTTATAAATGAGTTTTTTAGAGTATGATTATTTTTTGTTTGAGCTCTTTAAATACCTTCGCAATTCTCTTATATTCTTCAAAACTATAAGCACGATTATTGTCATTATGAGAGCCGACAGGGTAGCTACGGTTACTATCAACCACCTCAACGGATAGGCTGTCTTTTCAGACTTATAAGCATGGTCAACGACAAATTTCTGAGGCAACACCTTAAATGCATCCACCTTCGCCTCCCGGTATTTGCGTTTAAGGTGGCTCAGCTTCTCTCTTTCATATTCCAGCTGCTGGCTTAATCCTTCGTAGCCACTGCCATATTCCGCCAATACCTCCATTTTCTTTTCCAGCGCTTTAACACCCTGCTGGTCGCCATTAGCTATCTCCCTGGCCATTTGTTGATTAAACCTTTCGGCTTGAGATTCATAATCATGAACGCCCAGGCGGCGTAATTTCGTTAACGAATCCTCCATTTTCTTAATTTCCTTCTTCAGGTCTAAATATTCATCTTTAACAATATTGTAGGCTTTCATGGCCCTTTCTTTGGCGATATTGTTTCTTACAGAGTCCAGGATATCGACTATATCATTAGCCATCTTAGCAGCTAACTGAGCATCTTTATCCATCACACTGACCTTCACGGCCATATATTCTGTGCGGCTGAAGTTGATATTTTTATCATAAGCATCATAAAGCTTAGTTTGGGCATTCTTTGATGAAGGATCAATATGGTAATGCTCCATCAAATTATATTTTGAAATTATTTTAGAGCGAATACGGGTCGAGGACAAAAGCTGTAACATTTGCTCCGTGGCGGCTTCTTCGCCATACTCGAGTATACCCCTTTCATCACCTTGATTTTCGGCAAGTAATGCTTTTGAAATTGAGTTCGAAGAAGAAGGATACATTATCACTTCCGATTCATACTTTGGTGTGATAAACCACGGGGAAGAAAAAAGTACTGATAAAAAAATGGCTCCTACGGTAACAATAATCAGCGGCTTTCGATACTTGTATAAGAATAAGAACAGCCGGCTTAAGTCAAAGTCTTTGAATTCTTCTTTTTCCTGATTCATATTGTTTTATATGTAAACGTAATTTTATCTTTCAAAAATAGGAAAATTTAGATACACCACAACCCAGTTTTAGGCAACCCTACGATAAATTTGCTTATTTAATTCGAGCGATAACTGTTAAAAAATCTACCTTTGCAGCAATAAATTAAAGAATAGTGAAGATAGCAGTAAACACACGACTTCTTATCAAAGAAAAACTCGAAGGAATTGGCTGGTTTACGGTTGAAACTTTCAAAAGAATTACCGCCCAGCATCCTGAAGTGGATTTTGTTTTTCTTTTCGACAGGAGTTATAACTCCGATTTTGTTTTTTCCGACAATATAAAACCTGTTTCTTTGCCCCCGCAAGCGCGACATCCGCTGTTATATTACACATGGTTTAACTTTTCAATACCGTGGGCTTTAAAAAAGCATAAAGTCGATTTGTTTATCTCGCCCGACGGCTATATTTCTTTAAACACATCAGTCCCCCAGTTACCCGTCTTCCATGATTTAAATTTTGAACATTATCCTGATGACCTTCCTTATCTCGAACGAAAATATTACAGGACTTTCTTCCCGAAGTTTGCTCACAAAGCCAAAAGAATTGCCACAGTATCGGAGTATTCAAAAAAAGATATTGTCGGACAATACAATGTGAATCCTGAAAAGATAGATGTAGTGTATAACGGGGCTAACCCCTCATTTAAACCGGCTTCGGAGAATACTATTCAATCCATGCGGCAAAAATATACACAAGGCCAACCCTATTTCTTATTTATAGGAGCCTTGCATCCCCGCAAAAATCTCGTCAACCTTTTCAAGGCTTTTGAACAATTTAAATTTCGTACCGATCATCCACATAAGCTCCTTATCGCAGGGAATAAAAAATGGTGGACCAGGGATATCCAAAAAACTTACGAAGCTTTAAGCTGTAAAGATGAAATCATTTTTGCCGGAAGGGTCAGTATAGAGGAATTAATAAATATTATGGGATCGGCAGAAGCTCTAACGTATGTGTCTTATTTTGAAGGCTTTGGTATTCCTATTGTTGAGGCATTTTACGCCAACACACCTGTTATTACTTCAAACCTTACTTCCATGCCCGAAGTTGCAGGCGAGGCGGCATTGATAGTCGATCCTTTTTCGGCCAACGCCATTGCCTCAGCAATGAAAAAAATAGCAGGCAGTGATGCGTTGAGAAAGACGTTAATCGAGAAGGGCAGTGTGCAAGCCAGCAAATTCTCATGGCAGCAAACAGCCGATAAAATGTGGAAATCCATAGAAAAAGCTTATAACTCATGAATGTTTTGGTAATTGGCGGCGGTGGCAGAGAGCATGCCATCGCTTGGAAAATCAAACAAAGTCCGCTACTTAGAAACCTGTACGTTGTCCCCGGGAATGGCGGAACGAAAAGTATAGCCCATAATATAAGCATCGCCGTTGACGACTTTGAACAAATAAAAACCCAGGCATTGGATAAATCCATAGACCTTGTGGTAGTAGGACCTGAGGCTCCTCTTGTAAAAGGAATTAAGGATTTCTTTCAGAATGATGAAAGACTTACACATATTCCTGTCTTCGGGCCCGACAGCAAAGGTGCCAACCTTGAAGGGAGCAAAGATTGGGCAAAAAGCTTTATGGAAAAGTATAACATCCCAACGGCCCCTTATAAGACTTTTCATAAGAAAGAACCGAATAAAGCCCTTGAATACCTGGAAAATCTCACGCCCCCTTATGTCATCAAAGCCGACGGACTGGCCGCGGGGAAAGGAGTAGTCATTTGCCATGATAAGCAACAAGCTCATAGCGAATTAACGTCAATGCTTGAACACGACAAATTCGGAGAAGCCTCCCGGAAAGTCGTCATTGAAAAATTTTTGGAAGGGATAGAGCTATCGGTATTTGTAATCACCGACGGTAGTGACTATAAAATTTTACCATCGGCAAAAGACTACAAACGTGTGGGAGAAGGCGACACAGGATTGAATACAGGGGGTATGGGATCGATAAGTCCCGTCCCCTTTGCCGGGAAAGACTTTATGGATAAAGTCGAACAACGCATCATCCAGCCTACTATTAAAGGGCTTCAGGAGGAGAGAATTGATTATAAAGGATTTATTTTTTTCGGTTTAATGAAGGTGGATGACGACCCGTACATGATCGAATACAACGCAAGAATGGGCGACCCTGAAGCCGAATCGATTATCCCAAGAATAAAAACAGATCTGCTGGATTTAATGCATGCGTCGGCAACCGGTCATTTAAAAGAAAAATCCCTGGCGATCGATCCCCGGCATTCGGTTTCTGTTATGCTTGTCTCCGGTGGCTATCCGGGAAAATATGAAAAGGGAAAGGAAATTACCGGAATTTCACAAGGGCAAAATAGCCTTATATTCCATGCAGGAACAAAAGAAAATGCTCATCTCGAAACCAGCGGCGGGCGTGTAATGGCTATTACAGGCATGGGAGACTCGCTTGAAGCGGCTCTTGAAGAAACCTATGCAGGATGTAAGAATGTTCACTTTGAAGGGAAATATTATAGAAAAGATATCGGACAGGATTTGCTAAAATATCTAAATAAATGATTGTCAGTTTTTTTCGAAACAATTACCAAACCGAGATATTTACCATCTTATTAGCCA
This sequence comes from Bacteroidales bacterium, assembly GCA_021740175.1. GTDB lineage: Bacteria > Bacteroidota > Bacteroidia > Bacteroidales > JAIPAH01 > JAIPAH01. The sequence goes on along the minus strand of JAIPAH010000006.1, from coordinate 2,135 downwards.
GCATAATCATCTGGTTAGGAGGTTTTAATATAGATTTTCCTCCTTTGCCTTCCTTAGGCGTTGCACCCCTTTCCTCCCCCCTTTTTTCTATAGAACACAACTGGATAACATCTGTCATAGCTTTGCTGCTGGTCTTGCTCGAGAGCTTTATGATTTCTTCTATTGCCGGTCGCTTCAAAATCTTTCGCTTAACCAACTTACTTCCTTCATTGATTTATCTTTTGTTTATGAGTTTCTACCAGCACTTTCTCACCCTTACCCCAGCCTTGATTTCCAATTTCTTTGTCATTCTCTTGCTCTATTACCTGTTAGAACTATATTCCAAGCGTGAACCTTTGCTATTTATTTTCAATGCATCCTTCGTAATGGGTATTGCTGCCCTCATTATCCCAGAGAACCTTATTTTACTTCTGCTCATTTGGATCACCTTTGTCATATATCGTAGTTATAGCTTTAGGGAATGGGCTGCTTCGCTAAGCGGAATCACTGTTGTATTCATTTTTACGGCTTCATACTTTTACCTCGCTGATAATTACCAGCTTTTCCTGGAAAGCTATGCTTCCTATTTTAATAATTTAAAAACGGGTTATCCTGACATATCCCACCAACATCTTCCTTTCATACTTGTTCTGGGTTTTTTTACACTTATCACGATACCAAGGATGATCTTTAAACTTGATGAAACCATCATCCGCACTCGTAAGCGATTAAATGTGATCATCTTCCTTGCCCTTATTTCGCTTTTGGTTCTTTTTATCAATCCCCGTTATTGGGAATATCACATCTATATGCTTTTTATTCCTTTATCCATTACCCTGGCGCGGCTCATCATGAGTATTAAAAAGGAGCGGAATAAAGATTGGGCGTTACTATTGATTATAATTGCAATTGTAATAGAACGCGTTTTATAAAATGCTCAAAAATCATCTGCATAAACATAAAACAGAAGCGGGGGTTGATGAAGCGGGACGGGGATGCCTGGCCGGGCCGGTATTTGCAGCAGCAGTGATACTACCGCCGGATTATAGCAATGACATTCTTACAGACTCGAAAAAGTTGACCAAAAAACAGCGAGATACGCTGCGGCAGGAAATAGAAAAAAATGCTACAGCTTGGGCCATTGGCTCGGTAGACAACCATACGATCGACAAAATAAACATCCGTAATGCTTCATACCTGGCCATGCACCTAGCTGTCAATAAACTCACCACCCAACCCGAATTTTTGCTCGTTGACGGAAACGGCTTCAACCCCATGAAAAAAATCCCCCATCAATGCATCATCAAAGGAGATAGCGTCTATTATTCAATTGCTGCTGCTTCAATCCTGGCTAAAACCCACCGGGATGAATACATGGAAAAAATGCATGAACATCACCCTGTCTATCAATGGAAAAAAAACAAAGGCTATGGTACTCAGAAACATATCGATGCCATTCTCCGGTATGGACGTTCATCATTACATCGGTTTTCATTTAAAATTAACCGCCAATATAAATTCGACTTCTGAATAATTCTTGAGCGGTTTTTATCTGAAAATCATTCTATAGAAAAAACCTTATTAGATTTTGAACGCCTGATTCTGAATGTAAATTGATTTGAAAAAATTAACTATCTTCGTTTTTGAACATGTTGAGAAAGTTCAATGATTTTTTAAAACATAATTTTTTAAATTTATCAACGATTTGTGTTGGACTGGAGCCATAAAAACCAAATAGTACGAACAAAGAAAACACCATTAATTTTTATGAAAAAGAATCTTTTCATACTTGCAGCAGTCATTTCAATAATTCTGAGCTCATGTGATAGCTTTTATAATGAAAAAGGCGTTTCTTCGTTCCGTTTTATTCCCACGCGTTCGGCTTTAGTACTTGAAACCAACAACTTCTTATCCCTGTGGAATACTTATTCAAAATCCAGCATCTGGGACATCAAAAAAAATAATCCGGGATTACAAAAAGTCTATAACAATCTGCAAACTCTGAAAAAACTAACATCCAGGCATAAATCCTTGAAATCGGCCATGAGTGAGAGCAGTGTGTTGCTTTCCGTTGTCAACACAAAAGAAAACCCGGCTCTGCTTATGGTCACCCAAGCTTCCCTGACTATGAAAAAGCTCAAAGCGATTGTACGGAA
>JAIPAH010000096.1 GCA_021740175.1 Bacteroidales bacterium | reverse complement strand
AGTTGGTTTTGGATAAAATTCAGATGACTTTTTTACTAAGTTACCAAAATATACCCGCCTACCCCAAATAAAATTCATGCAAATGAGATCGGCGAAAAAAATATGGCACACCGAATCCAAGAATCGCTCAATTTAGGTTCTTATCTTTAGATACTTTTTCAAAAAAACTACTGACACATCTTTCGGAATATCTGCAGGGATTTTTTGTTGCCCAGCTCGGCGGATTTTTTCCAATCGCGGCAGGCTTTGGTTTTATGACCGGTTTTGAAGTAAACGGTTCCTCGATTGCCATAAGCATTGGCGTTTTGGGGATTAATTTCCACGGCTTTATTCAGTGCATCCAGGGCTTTTTCCATGTTTCCTGTCTTACCATGGCTTAATCCCAGGTTATTCCAGGCTTTATCCGAATCCTCATTTAATTCGATAGCCGATTTAAAATCACTGATAGCCCGTTGGTGGTAACCGGCATTGGCCTTCAGCGTCCCCCGCTCGATATAGGCTTTTACGGAAGGCTCGATTTTAATGGATTTATTGAAATCCTGCAAGGCTTCTTTTCTTTGGCGGTTTTGTTTCTTAGCAATACCCCGTTGAAGATAATACTCAGCCTGACCCGGGCTTAGTTCAATAGCGCTGGAAAAATCTTTTTCCGCTTTAGCGTATTGGTTGTGTTCAAGACGGTAAAGCCCCCGGTTGTAGTAGGCCGACTCGTTTTTCGGCTGCTGCCGGATTACTTCACTAAACAGGGTGCCTGAATTTTTCCAGAGCTGATTTCTATTCCATGTGGTGAAGATACTTATCAGAAGCAAAAACCCTATCAAACCCATAAAGGGCATTTTCAATCTGCCGGAGAACGAAAACCGCTTCTCATCCAGGTACCTGTAAAACTGGCCGATAAGAAACAAAATCCCTATCGATGGAAGGTAAGTGTAGTGATCCCAAAGGTAGCCTGAGACCGGGATAATCTGAAGTACTACCGAAATAGTAACTAGGTAAAACAACAATCCGAAAACCAGTTCTTTTTGGAACTTTTTTAATTTAGCTACGCCCAATATAAGGGCCGCTATAATAAGGGGAACAACATAGTAAATATAGGGTAGATGACCGTTAATTTTTTCCGGATAATCGGTCATGAAAAGCGTCCCGGAAGGAATAAGGGTTTTATAAATATAAATTACTGCGGCATAAGCCGAAAGCAATAATTTTTCAAGAAAATTGTACGAACCGGTGGTCTCCTCCAGTAAGCCTGAAGCGGCCTGGGATTGAATGACGATGATTCCGAAAACAATGGAAAGCACAAAAAAAGGAATTTTTTCGGTTATCCATCTGAGACTCCATTTCCTTTGCTGATACCAGTCGAGCAGCAGCAACACCAGGGGAAGCGTAACGGCCATAGATTTGGCCAACAAAGAGAGGGTAAAAAACAACAGGGTGAGAAGGTATGATCTCGCTTGCTTTCGGTTATCCAGGAAATTAAGATAACAAAGCATTGCTGCCAGGAAAAATACCGCATAAAGCACATCTTTTCTTTCGGAAATCCACACAACGCTTTCCACCCTGAGCGGGTGAACGGCAAATAGTAGTGTCACTATCAAGGCTACAAAGGATTTCCCGGTTATTCTTCGCAGGAAATAGAAAACCAATAAAACGCTGATAAGGTGCAGAAGTAAGTTGGTTACCCTGAACCCGGTAGCATTCATACCATAAAAAGCATGGTCAACAGCATAGGTCAGCACGGAAAGGGGCTGGTAATGGCCATGGGTGTAAGAGGAAAATATTTTCTGAATATTCTCTATGCTTAACTCCTTTACTTGTTCATTTTGAGTTACATATTGTGGGTCGTCGAGGTTGATAAACTCATTGGTGAGGGAGTTGGAAAATACCACTGCAGTGATAATAAGAATTAAGAAAGGAAGGAGTCCTTCAATGTTTCCCTGTTTCTCAGATAATTTACTCATAACCTGGCTCGTGTTTGCCAACAAAAATATGAAAAGTATTTCCCTTGAAAAGCACCCAATCGCTTTTCTATAAAAAAACCTAATTTTGCAGCTGCTAATTCAGCAAAATATGGTTAAAAGCGATAAAGTCAAAGGCTATTTTTTCATTATCCTGGGAATATTAGCCAATTCGAATGTTTACATTTTCAGTAAAGCTGCTCTCAATGAGATACATATCGCACAATTCGGGTTTTATTGGTTTGGTTTCGGCCTTATCTGGAACATCCTTTATGCTATCCGCACCTGCAAGCTCTCGACGTTTCGTTACCTTCCCGTGCGCTCCATGCTTTTGCTTCTCTCGGTCGCTTTGCTTGAGCTGCTGGGTGTGACGGCTTTTTTTACTTCCATTCAAACTATCGACAATCCGGCGGTTGTATCATTTATCGGGAATATAGGTCCGTTTTTCGTAGCCCTTCTGGGGATTTTTATCTTGAAAGAGTCTTTTACCCGGATGGAAATCGTTGGAATGGTGCTCACCTTGATAGGAGCCTTTGTCATTAGTTATAAAGGGGATACCGATATAAGGGAGCTGTTCATAGAAGGCGCCGAGTTTGCCATGCTGGCTGCTTTGTTCTTTGCTATCTCCACCATTGTTTCTAAAAAACAAATCACAAGACTTCCGCCACCGCTTCAGTCTCTTGCCCGCACTATGATCATCTTTTTATTTGCTTTCGCCATGCTTAATGCTTTCGGGCAGGACTATACTATCTCTTCCCAAGCTCTGCTGAATATAGCTATCGGTTCTGTTCTGGGGCCCTTTCTTACTATCTTTTCGAAATACAATGCCATGCGTTTTGCCGAAGCAGCACGCATATCAATTCTCGGAGCTACGAAACCCCTTGTGGTATTGGTTTTTGCTTATATTTACTTCGGTAGCTTCCCCCTTCTTTATCAGATTTATGGCGGACTAATCACCGTCATTGGCGTATTTCTGATTACTATAGGTAAACAACGGCTTTTTCAGCGAAAGAAAGTAAAAACGTCTTCCCCCTGATTGTTTACCTTTGTAGGAAACAGTCTAAAATAGGAGATGGTAGTTTTAGCAAGAGAGATTGTAAACTTGAGTGAATAGAGATTTTTAATCAGTGATAGAATAAAAATCGAACTAAAAAGTTGATACTAACAAAATCATAATGAAAAAGATTCTTGGCATTTTTGTTTTATTAGGATTGAGCTTCGCGGCTTTTCCGCAGCAGAGCAAGACATGTCTTTCTTCAGAAGAAGTCAGGCTGGGAAATCTTGTGAATAAAATGCGTCAGCAAAACGACTTGGAGCCGGTGAAATTATCCCGCTCTTTGAGTTATGTAGCCGATGCACATGTCAAGGATTTGTATCTCAACTTTGATCCTTACGGGATATGTGGATTATATTTCTGGTCGGATCGGGGGCGATGGGAGGCCTGTTGTCCGGCAGACGAAAAGGAAGATCTGGACTGTATGCATGACAAACCTTATGAACTGACTTCCTACCAAAGCAAAGGCTACGAGGCGGTTTATTACCATAATAACAAGCAAACAGCGGATACCATCTTCGGATATTGGCAACGAGATTCGTTAGTGCGGGACCTATTCCTTGAGAAGGGAAAATACCGGAATAAAAAGTGGAATGCTATGGGATTGGCTGTTTTCGAAGGATTCGCAAGTATTTGGTTTGGCGAGTTAGCGGATAAGCGGGGCGCGCCATTGCTTTGCAGCGATAGTTCCCGGAAAAAGTCTGACGAGAAAGCGAGCGAAGAAAATAAGGCAGTACCCCGGTACTTTGTGTTTGTTAGAAGCTACCGCTCTCAATCCGATGCACAAACAAAACTGGCCGAACTCAAAGAAAACGGTTATTCAGGGAAGGTTCTGTCTCATAAACAACGTTTTAGAGTGGCTTTAGGACCATACCGGGGTTTTAGTAAAGCCACGGAGATAAAAAACAAACTTTCCCCCGATTACAAAGATGCCTGGATTCAGAATGCAGAATAGTGAAAAATCCTTGTTTAAAAGTATTGGATAAATTGTTTCGGCCTGATGGTTTATAGAACAGGGGAACTGTTATATTTGCCCAAAATTTTCGCATTATGGTGGAGAAGTATACCGAAGACAGCGTACGGTCGCTGGATTGGAAAGAACATATTCGTTTACGACCCGGGATGTATATCGGCAAACTGGGTGACGGGGCCTCGCAGGATGACGGCATTTATGTCATCATGAAGGAGGTTATTGATAATTCCATCGATGAGTTTACGATGGGTTTTGGCGATAGAATCGATGTGGATATAAAAGACCGGCAGGTTACTATTCGTGATTATGGCCGTGGGATGCCTCTCGGGAAGGTGATAGAATGTGTGTCAAAGATAAATACCGGCGCTAAATATGATTCCAAAGTATTCAAAAAAGCCGTAGGACTCAACGGCGTAGGTTCTAAGGCCGTGAATGCCCTTTCTTCCTATTTCAGGGCTCAATCAATACGGGAGGGGCAAACCCGGATAGTAGAATATCGTGAGGGGGAGCTGATCTATGATAATGAAAGCAAGGACACCGTTGATTTGCCTGACGGATCAATCATTTCTTTTATTCCCGACGAGAAGATATTCGGTGCTTACCAGTTTGTAAGCGAGTATCTCGAAAAGATGCTCTGGAATTTTGTCTTTCTTAACAACGGGCTTACCATTTATTTCAACGGCCAAAAGATGTATGCCGAGAATGGCTTGAAAGACCTGCTGACAAGGGAAATTAACGGGAATCCTTTGGTGTACCCGATTATTCATATTACGGAAGGGGATTTCGAGTGTGCCTTCACCCACGTGAGAAATCAATATGGCGAAGAGTATTATTCCTTTGTCAATGGTCAGAATACCGCCCAGGGCGGCACGCATCTTTCGGCCTTCAAGGAGGCTATCGTTAAAACTATTCGGGAATTTTACAAGAAGGATTTCGATCCCCAGGATATCCGAGCTTCCATCAACGCGGCTTTTAGTATCAAAGTACAGGAGCCGGTTTTTGAATCGCAGACCAAAACCAAACTGGGGTCTAACCACATTGAGCCGGGAGGACAGACCATTCGGAATTATATAGGTGATATTATCGGGAGAAACCTTGACGATTATCTCCACAAAAATCCCGAGAGTGCCGAAGAGCTGCTAAAACGCATCAAGCTCTCGGAGAAGGAACGAAAAGAGATGGCCGGTATCAAAAAGCTGGCCCGGGAATCTGTTAAAAAAGCGAGTCTGCATAATAAAAAACTCCGCGATTGCCGCATTCATTATAATACCAACCATGACCGCCGCCTTGAAAGTACCATTTTTATAACCGAGGGGGATTCTGCCAGCGGCTCAATTACCAAATCGCGCGATGTCAATACGCAGGCTGTTTTTAGTCTGAAAGGGAAGCCGCTAAACAGCTACGGCCTTTCCAAAAAGATTGTCTACCAGAATGAGGAGTTTAACCTTATGCAATCGGCGCTCAATATTGAAGAAGGCGTAGATAACCTGCGTTATAACAATATTGTGATGGCTACAGATGCAGACGTGGACGGAATGCACATCCGTCTCCTGCTACTCACTTTTTTCCTGCAGTTTTATCCCGATGTGGTGAAGGGTGGTCATCTTTACATCCTTCAGACACCCCTCTACCGGGTCAGGAATAAAAAGCATACTTATTATTGCTATGACGATGAAGAGCGGGAAGCAGCAATCAAAAAGTTAGGTAAAAATGCCGAAATCACACGTTTTAAAGGGTTGGGGGAAATATCGCCCGATGAGTTTAAACACCTGATTGGTCCGAATATGCGGCTGGAACCCGTGCTTTACAGGGGTGGCGCTACGCTGCAGGAAACACTTGAGTTTTATATGGGGCGTAATACGCCTAACAGGCAGCAGTTTATCATCGAAAACCTTCGTTTTGAAGAGGATGTGCCCCTGGAACAGCAATAAACGCGTTTTGATAATTGTATGTTTATTCTTTAACGAAATCATAGAAAAGTGACGGAATATCGCATTGTAGCCTATCGCGGCTACGGTAAAACCGGAAGGGCATTTATAAAGGGTCATGTTTTTTCAAAATATGGATTAAAAGACCCTATCGAAAATTCTATTGTTGATAATTTCCGACAGATGGCGAAAAGATATCGCCTCAAAACCGTGGGGAACTTACCGCTTGTCATACAGGTTCTTAATAAACAATTTGAAACGCAAAGCGATGAAAACGGGCTTTTCGAATTAAATATAGATGTAAAATTTCCCGCTCCCGGTTGGTACGACTATTTTGTCTCGGTAAGTGGTGAGGATAATTATTTCAGAGGGAGTATCCATATCTCTGACAATAGCTCTACTGCTGTGCTTTCTGATATCGATGATACGTTACTTATATCTTATGTCAACCAGATGCTCAAAATGGTATGGGTGCTTATGGCTAAAAATGCTTTGACAAGAAAACCCGTGCCCAGGATCCATCTCCTCTACGAGGCGATTAAGAATTTTAACACGGGGGAATTTCCTTCTGATTTTTTCTATGTTTCCAACAGCGAATGGAATCTCTATGATTTCCTGATAGATTTTATGCAAACCAATAATATTCCCGATGGCGTGTTTTTTCTGCAAAGATTGAAAAAGGGGTTCTGGGATATGGCGAAAGCCGGCAAAAAGCTTAATGACCATAAATATGAGTCTATTCTTTCGTTGTTTAATTTTTTTGACCAAAAGCAGTTTGTCTTAGTAGGAGATAACGGGCAGCGTGATCTGGCCATTTATTCTTCGGTTGCCGAGTTTTTTGCAGACCGTATCAAAGGGGTTATTATCAGGGAACTCCCCAAACCCCAATACCGCCGGAAAAATAAAGTGTATGAAGATAAGCTCTGGCAACTGGGTGTTCCCGTACGACATTTAAGGATGTGATAAAAATGCTTATTCCGGGTATTTTTACGACCTATACCGAACTCGCTTCCCCAAGACTTTCCATCTTTCCCTTTCCCAATGGCCAGCGCAAAAAGCTGGAAGATCGATCTGAGAACCTGCCAGCTCTTTGCGTGGATTTTGCGGGGGAGGAGAGAGATGGCAGGTTTTTATGTGTAATCACCAGATTCCTCCCTCCGATACTTCGCTATCGCTCAGTATCTCCAGTCGGAATGACCCATTTGGTAGGGGATACAAAGAAAAAGGGCCGCTCGGACACCGTGTTTTATTTAATTTGCGTCCGAGCGTCCCTTTTTCCCCTCTTACCCCCATAATCAGGTCATTCCGAACGAATCACGGAGCGAGAGCGGAGTGATGAAGTGAGGAATCTCGAAATTGAACCTACTGTTGCTTGCTAAAAACTATTAAGCCCATTTTTTTTGGCTAACAATTCAAGTCAGTTCTATTGAATCACAGAAGCGAGAGCGGAGTGATGAAGTGAGGAATCTCGAAATTGAACCTACTGTTGCTTGCTAAAAACTATTAAGCCCATTTTTTTTTGGCTAACAATTCAAGTCAGTTCTATTGAATCACGAAGCGAGAGCGGAGTGATGAAGTGAGGAATCTCTTCATTTATCCCAAAGCTGCTTATAAAAAGCATCATCAGTAAATCAGTAAAATGGCAGTTTAGTAATTATTTGAGCACTCAAACGTATTTTTCATGGATATCCCAAAATTGTCCAGAGAATTTTCCCGCCTTTAGTTAGCAGAAAATATATATTCTGTTAATTTTGTAGTAGTATCGAATTTTATATTACTCATACGCATTAAAAATCAAAATCGATTGAAACCAACAAATTAGTAACCAAAAACAAATTTTATGAGTTATTTATCGAAAGTAATTACGGGTACCCTTATCCTGATGTTTACAGCTGTTTCTATTCAGGCATCTCCCGGTAATGATGAAAAAGATGTCCCTATCGACCCGGAGGTAAAAAAAGGGCAATTGGAAAACGGCCTCACCTATTACATCCGGCATAATGAAGAACCGGAAAACCGGGCTGAGTTCTATTTGTTTGTAGATGCAGGCGCTGTATTGGAGGAGCCTGAGCAAAACGGTCTGGCACATTTTTGCGAACACATGGCTTTTAACGGCACCAAGAACTTTCCCGATAAAAAAGTGCTGGATTATATGGAATCTATAGGCGTGAAGTTCGGTCACAACGTCAATGCTTTTACCAGTTATGACATGACCGCTTACAACCTGGCCCAAGTGCCTGTGGAGCGCGAAGCCGTCATTGATTCAAGCCTTTTGGTTTTGCACGATTGGGCGAACGAAGTCTCCTTCAAAAAAGAAGAGATAGACAAAGAGCGCGGCGTTATCCATGAAGAGTGGCGTACACGGCGCAGCCCTCATTTCAGAATGCGAATCAAGAATAATAAGGTGCTTTTCAAAGGTTCTAAATACGCCGAACATGATATTATCGGCAAGAAAAAGGTTATCAACAGTTGCGATTATGAAACTTTACGGAGTTTTTATAACGACTGGTATCGCCCGGATTTACAAGCCGTAGCCATTGTCGGAGATATCGATGTGGATAACATAGAAAAGAAAATCCGGGAACAATTCGGTGATATACAACCCCCGGAAGATCCGAAAGAACGTTATGTGGAAGACATCCCGGATAACGAGGAGCCACTGGTATCTGTAGCTACAGACCCTGAAGCCAGGAACGCTCGGGTGAAAGTGGTTTATAAACATGATGCTATTGAAAAAGACGATCTTACTTATTTAAAAGAGTCTTTCAAACACCAGTTGTATAACAAAATGATGAATGATCGCTTATCGGAGCTGACGCAAGAAGAAAATCCCCCTTTTGTCAATGGTTATACTTATTACGGAAATCTGGTACGTTCTACCGATGCGTATCAGTCTATAGCCATAGCTAAAAACGAACAGATTGACAGGGCATTGGAAACATTATTAACCGAGAATAAACGTGTTGAAGAATTTGGTTTTACCTCCTCCGAACTTGAACGTAGCAAGGAAGAATTGCTGAACGACCTGGAAAAACAATATAAAAACCGGGATAAAAAGAAATCAGAGAAATATATCCAAAGTTATATGAGCAATTTTATGCAGGGTAAGCCCATCCCCGGTATTGAGTATAAATATGATTTAGCAAAAAAGGAGCTCCCTGAAATTAGCCTTGAAGAGATTAATAAACTGGCCCATGAGTGGATTACTGATAAGAATATGGTGGTTACGATTAGTGCCCCTGAGAAGGAAGATACGGAAGTTCCCCAGGAACAGGATGTAAAGGATATTATCCAACAGTTAGAAGATAAAGAAATTAAAGCTTATAAGGATGAAACCAATAAGGATCCGCTTATCTCCGAGCTTCCTGAACCGGGCACTGTGGAGAAATCCAACACGGATGAACAGTTGGGTGTGACTGAATTTACCCTGAGTAATGGTATGGAAGTCATGATAAAACCTACTGATTTTAAAGAAAATGAGGTGCTGATGAAAGCCTATAGCTTAGGGGGAAATTCTTTAAACGCCGATAACGGGTTGTATCCTTCAGGACGCCTCTACTCTGCTGTTATGCGAAATAATGGCGTAGGAGAATTTGATAAGACGAGCCTCAAGAAAAAATTATCCGGGAAAAATGTTAGCGTGAATCCTTTCCTCAACGATTGGCGGGAAGGACTCAAAGGAAACTGCGATTCCGGGGATTTCGAAACTATGCTTAAGCTAATGCATTTGTATTTCCAGCCGGCCAGGGAAGATGAGTCGGCCTTTAATGCACTCATGAATCGCTATAAGGCCATGCTCAGCAACAAGTCCGCCGATCCCCGCTTTGTCTTCAGGGACTCCATTCAATACGTTATGTCAGGCCATCACCCCCTGAAAGAGCCAATGTCAGTTGAACTGCTCAATAAGGTAGCCTATGAGGACATAGTGGAAATTCACAACGAAAGATTCGCCAACCCCGGAGATTTCAAGATTATCCTGGTAGGAAATATTGATCCCGAAAAAGCTAAACCCGAGATAGAAAAATATTTGGGCAGTCTTGAAGGAAAACCCGGAGATGAAAAATGGAAATCCCTGGCGTTTAATCCTCCTGAAGGAGAATACAAAACGGTGATTGAAAGAGAGATGAGCGTCCCTAAAGGGAGTGTTTTCGTTAATCTCAGCGGTCCGATAACCTATAATTACGAAAACCGTATTAAAATGAAAACGATTGCTCATATCCTTGAGCTACGTTATACGGAGACTATCCGCGAAGAACAGGGAGGCTCATACGGTGTCCGGTTGAACCACAGTGTTGATGAATATCCGGAAAACAGGTTTAACGTGTCCATTATGTTTGATTGTGCCCCTGAAAATGTGCAAAAGCTTAAAGGAATTGTTTATGACGAGATCGAAAAATTATACCGGGAAGGCCCCAAAAAAGAAGACGTAAAGAAAGCCCGGGAGCATTTTCTAAAAATGAGGGAAGAAAACCTGGAAGAAAACAATTATTGGCTTTCGGCTTTGGATCATAATGAGTACCATAAGGAAAATATTCTCATCAACGAAAATTATGAAGCCATTGTAAAAGGCCTTACGGCAGAAGATATTAAAAAAGCTTCGGCGAAATATCTCAAAGAAGCCAACAATGTGGAAATTATCATGAAACCTAAAGAAAAGGAATCAGCTGAATAAATAAGCCCTGACACCTCATAAAATAGAAGGCCTCCTGAGCTTTTTCAAAAGAAGCCGGGAGGCCTTTTTTGTTAAGCTAAATAATTTTATCTAAAAAACCTTTCTTGGGCAATCTAAAACATGACTGAAAGGCATTTATATGAAAGCACAGGGTGAAGCGCAGCGGAACCCTGTGACAGATAGAAAGTGACGGATTATTCAAAGCTCTGAAAGAGCGTAACGTTAATACCTACAATTTTTCAGATCTCTCAACCATTTATAAGAAAAGAGCCAAAACTTTTTATGTTATACTACGTTTTTAGCTGATTATAGGCTTTTCCAAGATGGGAAATGATGTCGCTGGCTATCAAACTTTCCCAACCTTGTTCGAGGGCAGCGTTATCGCCCGCCAAACCGTGCAGGTAAACCCCAATGATACAAGCGTCTCGCGGTGTATAATTCTGGGATATTAGCCCCAGGATAATTCCCGTAAGTACATCACCTGAGCCGGCAGTAGCCATTCCGGGATTTCCCGTGCTGTTGAAATAGACAGTGCCGTCGGGACAGCTTATGGAAGTGTGCGCCCCTTTAAGGATTACATAGACCCCGTATTTGATAGAAAATTGCCGTTGTTGTTCCAGTCTTTCGAAAGCATCGGACGATTTCCCGGCTATTCTTTCAAATTCCTTGGGATGGGGCGTGAAAATCGAATTTTTGGGGACAAAGGAAATCCAGGTTTTGTTTTCTCCCAAAATGTTTAGGGCGTCAGCGTCAAACAGGATGGGGAGGGATGCATTTTGTATCAAAAGTTTCAATGCATCCTGGGTTTCTTTTGCCGTTCCTATCCCCGGGCCGATACCAATGGCTTGGTAGTGGCTTAATTCCGGAACTTCGGTAAAGCTCTTATTGGATTCGTCAATACTCGTTAACGCCTCGGGGACGGTATTCTGGATGATGTTATAACCCCACCCCGGCACGTGACTGGTTAAGAGCCCGGCACCGGTTCGCAGACAAGAACGAGCGGCCAAAACGGCTGCACCCATGGAACTGTATTTTCCGGCAATAAGCAGGGCATGACCAAAGTTTCCCTTATGAGAAAACTTTTTACGTCCCTTAATAACTTTTTTGATATCGGCGCTTTCAAGGAAAAAATGATTGGTCTCTACCTGTTGTATAAAATCCGGATGCAGGTCGATTGGTATAGTCTCCCATGAGCCGGTATAAACCGAGTTATCCGAAAACATAAAGGCTAGTTTGGGAAACTGAAAAGTGAGCGTATGGGTGGCTTTCATGATGGCTCCCTTATTTTCTGCGTTCGACCGGTCGATAAATAAACCTGAAGGGGCATCAATGGATATAACATCGGCGCTGCTGTCGTTTAATTGGTTAATGACATCAGCCATGAGCCCCGTTACCTTACGATCGAGGCCGGAGCCAAAAATAGCATCTATATAGACTTCCTCACTTTTTATACCGGGAATGTCATTTTGTTCTTTAATTTCTGTGAGAATAACATCTTTGTAACCTTTTAAACGGTCGTAGTTTTTTTTGTTATCTTCAGAAAGCGTTCCTTTAGGATTGAGTAGAAATACGTTGACGTCATAATCCTGGTCTGACAGCTTCCGTGCCAGTGCCAGCCCGTCACCGCCATTATTTCCCGGACCGCTGACAATATTAATTCTCCTATCGGTTTTTATATTCAGCTCTATCCATTCAGCAATGCGTTTTGATGCACGTTCCATTAAATCTATGGAGGCAATCGGTTCATTTTCAATGGTGTACTGATCGGCTTCCTTGATTTTATTAACAGGCAGAATCTTAATCATGGCTCTTATTGTTTAATTTCGGATAATTAGATTGTTATTTATCAGCAATTACAAAATTATAAATTCAAAAACAAAACTCGTAATGGAAGAAAACAAAAAGCCA
>JAIPAH010000095.1 GCA_021740175.1 Bacteroidales bacterium | reverse complement strand
CGCGGTTATGTTGTCAACCTTATCGTTCAGGACGGAACGCTCAGGAAGGGCGATTATGTCCTGGCAGGAGCGCACTCGGGTAAAGTCAGGGCCATGTATAATGAACGGAACCAGCAAATTAAGCAAGCAGGCCCTTCAACACCGATACTGATGTTAGGGTTGGACGGCGCCCCTCAAGCGGGCGATCAGTTCAATGTGTTTGAGGATGAACGCGAAGCCAAAGAACTGGCAAACAAACGACGACAATTACAGCGTGAACAGGGCATAAGGTCTCAAAAACATGTTACGCTTGATGAAATCGGACGCCGTATCGCTATCGGAGATTTCAAAGAGCTTAATATCATCGTTAAAGGGGATGTGGACGGATCGGTTGAGGCAATGGCTGATGCCTTGCTGAAACTTGGTAACCAGGAAGTCCAGGTAAACGTCATCCACAAAAGTGTCGGGCAAATTTCCGAATCGGATGTCATGCTTGCCTCGGCTTCCGAAGCCATTATTGTCGGCTTCCAGGTTCGTCCTTCATCCGGTGCACGAAAATTAGCCGAAAAAGAACAAATTGATATTCGCACTTACTCGGTCATCTACAAAGCTATCGATGAAGTCAAAGCAGCTATTGAAGGCATGCTGGCTCCGAAAATTGAAGAAAAAGTAGTTTGCAACCTTGAAATCCGCGACACTTTCAAAATCAAAAAGGTTGGAACAGTGGCCGGATGTAAAGTCCTCGACGGAATCATTACCCGCAATACCAAAGTTCGGATTATCCGCGATGGTATCGTTATTCACACCGGCGAACTAGGTTCGCTGAAGCGATATAAAGACGATGTCAAAGAAGTTAAAGCCGGTTACGAATGCGGATTAAATATCAAAAACTTCAACGATATTAAACCGGGCGACATTATCGAAGGTTACGAAGAGGTAGAAGTGGAAAGAAAACTTGGGGAATAAAAAAAACACCCCGGCATCTGTCACCAATCCGGTCAGATGCCGGAAGTTCTGAAACTCCTTCAATAATTTTACTTTAAATTCTCAGCGATTATCAATGTACGAGACCGATCGGCACCCACCGATAATATGGATACGGGTGTAGCGGTTTTATTCTCAATATAATTGATATACGCTTTCAACATTTGCGGCATTTGTTCCGGATTGTATACATTTTCAAGAGATTGCTCCCAGCCTTGTAGCTCATCATAAACAGGTACAAACTCCTGATCGTCAAGATCAAATTCTTTGATCTCTTCCCCGGTTTCATTGCGATAACTCCTTGCCACCTTTATGGTAGCAAACCCGCTTAATACGTCAGCTTTGGTAATAATCAAGTCGGTTACCCCATTAAGCATCAAAGCGTAGTTCAATGCATTAAGGTCGAGCCAGCCACAGCGCCGGGGCCTGCCGGTAGTAGCTCCATACTCATGTCCCGCCTCTCTGAGCTTATCCCCCTCATCGCCATGAAGTTCGGTAGGGAAAGGGCCGTTACCCACTCGTGTACAGTAGGATTTGACTATGCCATACACACGGCCAATCCTGGCAGGAGCTATCCCCAGCCCGGAGCAAACACCGGCGGTGACAGTGTTGGAGCTGGTAACGAAGGGATAGCTGCCGAAATCGATATCCAATAATGTCCCCTGGGCTCCTTCGGCCAGGATTTTCTTTCCCTCGGCAATTTTTTTGTTAAGGTAATTTTCGGTACTGATTACGCGTAACTTTTTCACCTCTTCTATAGCCTTCAGCCATTGGGCTTCATACTGCTCAAAACTCAGACCATCAACGGTAGCGGCACTATAATCGAAATTATACATTTTGATGATACGAAAATGTTCCGCTTTAAGCTGCTGATATTTTTGATCGAACGCCTCATCAAATAAATCAATAATTCGCAACCCACCCCGGGAGGTTTTATCCGTATAAGCAGGCCCGATACCTTTTAGTGTGGAGCCGATTTTTGCTTTGCCTTTGGCAGCTTCGTAGGCTGCATCAAGTATTCGATGCGTGGGGAGTATGAGATGAGCTTTGCGTGATAGTACCAGATTTTTTTCGGGATTCAGGCCTTTCTTCTTCAATTCATCTAATTCATTCTTCAAAATAAAAGGATCCACAATCACCCCATTTCCAATAACATTCTCTTTTTCCGGGTGAAAAATCCCGGAGGGAATAATATGCAGGACGTGCGTATCTCCATCAATTTCTAATGTGTGGCCCGCATTGGGTCCGCCTTGAAAACGGGCAATAATATCGTATTTGGGTGACAGCACATCCACAATTTTTCCTTTTCCTTCGTCTCCCCACTGAAGTCCTAATAAAACATCTACTTGCATTTCACTCATCTTGATTTATTGTTGTTTTTTGCCTCTCAAAAATAACAAAATTATGCTTGGTTCTTCGTCCCAACTGTCCATCAAAGGGGATTTTCAAAACCGGGACTAACAAAAATGGCCGGACATAACTCCTGTGCCCGGCCATTCAAATGATTTTATATTATTAGGAAAGGATCCTTAGTGGCTTTCCTCTCCTCCATTCTCCTTACAGACCCCGTAAAAGGTCAGGGAGTGATGCGTAACTTTAACGCCAAGCTGTCTCTCTACCGATTCCTGAATTTGCTGGATTCGCGGGTCACAAAATTCCAGCACTTTTCCCGTATCCAGACAAATAAAATGATCGTGCTGCCTGAATTTATATGATTTCTCAAACTCCGCGCAGTTGTTCCCGAATTGATGCTTTGTTACAAGATTGCAATTCAAAAGCAATTCAATGGTATTATACAACGTAGCCCGGCTCACCCTGTATTTGTTATTTTTCATCCGAATATATAGTGACTCAATATCGAAATGTCCCTCGGTCGAATATATTTCCTTTAAAATCGTATACCGTTCGGGTGTCTTTCGGTGCCCATGCTTCTCGAGATAATCGGTAAAGATCTTTTTGACTGTTTCAAAACTTACATCTTCTTTCTTATCAACCCTTGTACTCATAGCACAAAATTTTTGCTGTAAAAATAATGAATTTTTATTGATAAAGCGTATTTAGAATAAATAAAAATTATAATCTTAATAAAATCGAGCTCTTAAATGCCTTCTTCAGAAAAAATAAAGAACGATATCAGCTATTACGATTAATCCTATACACTTTTTGAATATTTTTAATCTTGCGCAGGTGACGTATCACCTCATGCAAATCCTCATTCCCGTTAACATACAACATCAAGTCGCCGGCGATTTTGCTATCACTGGCCTGAATATTCATGGAACGAATATTTATATTGTATTTTTGGGAGATGACTTCCGTTATTTCATTGACCAAACCTTTACGGTCGAGACCTTCTATCCTCAGTCCGGCAAGAACCGCCATCATACCTTTCTCGCGCCATTTGGCTTTGATGATGCGGTTCCCCAGTTTCGACATAAGTTGGATCGCCGTGGGACAATTGACCCTGTGGATTTCGATCACATTATCACTTTTTATATACCCCACTACATCATCTCCCGGGATGGGGTTACAACACTTGGCTGCATTCCATCTGACTTCATCCACATCCCCTAATATCAATTCTTTGGGATTTTCTTTTAGTTTGTGATTGATTTCCTCTTTCAGTGAAGCGGAGCCATTTTGTTTTCTACGGAAAGGCCGCGGGATATACCGTCTCAACTTGATTTGCCGCGATTGGTGACCGTTACAGCAGTCTTTCAGCTCTTTTAGGCCTATCTTATCGACGGCGACCATGTAAAACAAGTCAGTAGTCGATTTCAGGTTATTGGTTTGCCTGAAGGTATTGATATTCTCATCGGTAAATTCCAGGCCCAGGTCTTCAAAACATTTCTGCAATTTTTGACGGCCTTCTTCATAATACTTTTTGCGGTACTCCCTGATAGATTTTTTTATATGATTTCGAGCGCGTGCCGTAATGGCGTTATAGAGCCATTCTTCCTGCGGATACACATTGCTTGAGGTAATGATCTCTACCTGGTCGCCGCTGTTAAGCTCCTGGCTAAGGGCAACGACTTTATGATTTAATTTGGCTCCCAGGGCATGGTTGCCTACCTCAGAATGGATACTATAAGCAAAATCCAGGACTGTCGAATGCTTGGGAAGGGTACGTAACTCTCCCTTAGGAGTAAATACAAATATCTCATCCGTAAAAAGGTTGAGTTTAAAATCATCAAAAAATTCCAGGGGATTATCTCCGCTTTCGCTCTCTTTCAATAATTGGTTGATGCGGTTTATCCATCGATCGATACTATTTTCACCCTCCTCCAGGCTTTTATATTTCCAATGAGCTGCATAACCATGCTCCGCGATCTCATTCATGCGTTCCGTACGGATTTGCACCTCCACCCAGCGTCCTTTATCACTCATCACGGTAGTGTGAAGCGATTCATATCCGTTGGCCTTAGGTGTTGATATCCAATCGCGAAGGCGATCATGACGCGGAATATAATGTTTCGTAACCATGGAATAGACTTTCCAACAATCGATTTTTTCCTGATCGCGCGGAACATCAATAATTATGCGAATGGCGAAGAGGTCAAAAACCTCCTCAAAGGAAATTTTCTTGGAGCGCATTTTTTCCCAAATAGAGCTGATAGATTTTAGGCGGGCTTCTATCCGGTATTGAATGCTCATTTCTTCATTAAGGGATTTTTTGATAGGATAGATAAATTCCGATATAAAAGCTTCCCTGTTTTCTCGGGTGCGCTCAATTTTCTTTAATATATCATGATATACTTCAGGCTGGGTAAATTTCAGGGCTAGGTCTTCAAGTTCACTCTTAACTTGAAACAACCCTAAACGATGGGCGAAGGGGGCGTAAAAATACATCGTCTCGGAGGCAATCTTCAATTTTCTGTCAGAAGGCAAAGAATCCAGGGTGCGCATATTGTGAAGACGGTCAGCCAGTTTAATAAGAATCACCCGGATGTCCTTCGACATTGAAATCAGGATTTTCCTGAAATTTTCCGCTTGCTTGGATTTGTCGGGGGATTGATCCAGAAATTCTTCGATTTTGGTAAGCCCGTCGATGATTTCGGCTACTTTAGGCCCAAAGATATTCTCAATATCTTCGATGGTATAATCCGTGTCTTCCACTACATCATGCAGCAATGCACAAATAATGGACACCTCCCCCAATCCGAGCTCATTTACGCATAAGGTAGCCACTTCAATGGGATGATAAATATACGGCTCTCCCGACTTACGGCGCATATCCTTATGAGCCTCAATAGCCAGATTAAAAGCCTTACGGACATTTTTCCGCGCTTCCGGCGTAAAGCTCTCCGATTGCCAGGCATTAATTAAGCCACGGTAGCGTTTTAAAATTTCTTTTCTTTCTTGATCGGCGTCTTCTACTTTGTACATATCTTCCCCTCTAAATCGTAAACAAATATAAATGAAAGATTAGAACTTATTTTTCCAAACCGAAAAATTTCCTTCGATTGGAACGCAAATACGGTTATCTGTAATATTTAAAACTCCCTGTATTTAAACGACTTATTTCTATCCTCCTATATACACAATGCTTTTTAACAAATTTTGTTTAAAAACCAGTATGTCTATAAAGTTTAAATTTTATCACTTTCCTCCGCACACCCCTTTCCCGATAGCTATCGGGACTGAAGGAAAAATCTCGCGTAACCAGTGGGTTGGCTGGTTAAAGCGGTCCAAAAAGGTAAAATATTTGATGTTAAAATAATTAAACGACCCAAATCAAAAAAAACGGAAATTACTGATATTCAGCAACTTCCCTTCAGGGAATTTAAGGGTTAAAGTTGTTGAATATCCTATCGGGTAGCTTTTTGGACAGACCCTTAAGGAGCTATGTGATGGATGTAAAGTTTATAGTCGGACACTAAGATAAACCCCAAACAAAAAAAGACCGGCTTATCCGGTCTTTTTGTTATTCTCTTGCATAAAAAACTACAACTTCTCTATCATATCAGCTACCCTGCATGAGTATCCCCATTCATTATCATACCATGCCAGTACTTTCACCATTTTACCGTCAACCATTGTACTTTGAGCATCAAAGATGGAAGATTCCGAAGTATGAATCACATCCGCCGACACTATTTCATCTTCTTCATAAGCCATAATACCTTTCATCGGGCCTTCGGCATATTCTTTCATGGCGGCATTGACTTTCTCACGACTAACTTCGGTTTTCAGGTTAGCCACAAAATCTACCAGGGAACCGGTTGGTGTAGGTACGCGGATAGCCATACCATCGAGCTTCCCGTCCAGTTTCTTGATCACTTTACCGACGGCTTTAGCAGCTCCCGTTGTTGTGGGAATTTGCGAGAGAGCTGCCGAACGGGCTCGCCGAAGATCTTTATGCGGCGAATCCAATGTCGGCTGATCATTGGTATAGGAATGGATCGTAGTCATAAACCCTTTCTCAATTCCAAATCGATCCTCCAGTACTTTAGCTACCGGTGCCAGACAGTTGGTAGTACACGAAGCTATGGAAATCGTTTGATCGGATTCTTTTAAATCATCCTCATTTACTCCAAGAACGATCATATTATCAATTTCATCCTTGGCCGGTACAGTAAGGATTACCTTCTTGGCGCCATTTTTCAGGTGATCGCCATACCCCCCTTTGGAACTTTCCTTACTACGGAATATCCCCGTGGATTCTACAACAACGTCCGGAGTATCGCCCCATGGGATATCTATGGGTTTAGTCTCGGCTGATACTTTTATTTCTTTGCCATTCACGATAAGCCCTTTATCGGAGTAATCGACGGTCCCATTAAATCTACCTTGTGTGGAATCATATTTCAATAGGTGTGCCAGGGTTTTATTGTCGGTCAGGTCATTGATCCCCACGATTTCCATGTTGCCCTTTTCCAGGGCAATTTTAAATACATTTCGACCAATTCTACCAAATCCGTTAATCGCAACTTTAATTTTAGCCATAATTCTAAATTTTTATTTGTTTTAACTTTACTTCTTTTCTGCCAAAGCAAGCACAAAGTTAATACTCTTTTTATATCAAGTAAAGCATGAAAAGCCTAAGGACTAAGAAATAAAACGCAAACGTTTGCAACTTTATGCGCTACAAGCTCATATAGCAGGGCGATACCTCGAGCTTATCTTTTTTTAAAATATTCAAAACCTTTCATGTGAATCCTACTTAGAAATTACCTACACTGATAACTCAAGTAAAAAAATGCTATTCCTTACAAGAATTTTATAGTATAAAAAATACTGGGTACGTTAAGGATAAACTTCCTTTGTCAACTGTCTTTGTTAGATATCCATTGGTTTGACAGGTTGAAAAAACTTACCCTTTAAAAATTATAAACAAGGATATTTGCGAGTTTACAATAGCTAAAGTGAGTGAGGAAAAATTTTCTGCCGAATCAATAACTATTTTTATTTTCTTTGTGATGATTGAGAAAAATTTTGTATAACTCTCAGGCAATGGTTTGTTAATATCTGCCTAAACGCGCTTTTGAAAAGTTATACAAAGAGTTAAAGGGAGATTTCTTTCGTTACGAAACAATACAACTTTAACATTGATAGAACTGTCTATTTTGAATAGAGGATTAAACAAAAGTAAAAATTAAATAATAAACGATTAGACCATGAAAAAATTTACAATTTTAACGGCCTTCCTGATGTTTTGTTCAATGGGATTTTCCCAGGCATATGACATCATGATTGGAGGAGATCAGAATGCGAAGGAGGTTGTCACTGACAACTACAGTGAATTACGGATGAATTATTCGTATGAAGGCATTACAAGTTTCAATGTAAAAACAGACAAAGGAAAATTTACGGAGATAAGAATTCCCGGAGCCTATTTCACGGGAGAGTTAGGAACCCCCAAGTTACCAGCTTCCAAAGATCTTATCGAAATCCCGTTTGGGGCAGAATTACAAGTGCAAGCTGTGAACTTTGATAAAGAAGTTTACGACTTGAAAGAACACGGCATTGAGCACCCTATCATGCCGAATCAGCCCGATGTAAGGAAAGATAAGGACCCGCAGGCCGTAGAATTTCACTACAAGGAAGATGCTTATAACCAGCGATCTTATACCGATCAGGATTTGGTAACGGTGGAAGCTCTGGGAGTGATGCGCGGCGTGCGTATCGGCCGGCTGGAAGTGCGCCCGGTGCGCTACAATCCGTCCACGAATAAAATAGAGGTCTACAACAATATTGAAGTCAAGGTAAGCTTCGAAAATACTGACATTGCCAAAACGGAGCGAAAAAAGGAATCCACCTTTTCACCTTATTTTGAAAGGGTTTATAACGAGCTGATCAATCATCGTACCGACCCGGACGATTACCCGGATCATCCCGATTTGACCAACCACCCCATCAAATATTTGGTGGTTTCCGACCCGATGTTTGAAGAAACGCTGCAACCTTTCCTGGACTGGAAAACAAAGCAGGGCTTTGAAATGGAGGTGGCCTACACCGATGAAATCGGGGACAGCTATACCGATATTCAGTCATGGGTTCATGACCAATACAACAACAGCGATCTCACACCGAGCTTCGTTTTATTCGTCGGCGACATAGACCAGATTCCCATGGAAATGGGGCAGAATTCAGGCAAATACACCGACTTATACTATGCCAGTGTTGACGGCGATATGTTTCCTGAAATGTATTACGGCCGTTTTTCCGCCCAAAACGTAAGTCAGCTCCAGCCACAGATTGACAAGACGCTTTATTACGAAAAGTATCAATTCGATGATCCTTCCTATTTGGATCGCGTAACTCTGATTGCAGGAGCTGATGCTACGTGGAATCCCAATGTTGGCCAACCTACCGTACAATATGGCACAGAAAATTACTTCAACGAGGCGAATGGATATTCAACGGTTAATGATTATCTGACAAATTATGGCGGATGTTATGAAACGGTGGATGAAGGTGTAGGTTTCATCAACTATTCGGCTCATTGTAGTCAAGGTTCCTGGGGTGATCCGGAACTCACGATTTCCGAGGTTTATGATTTTGAAAACGAAGGGATGTATCCCCTGGCGGTAGGTAACTGCTGTCTCTCCAATGACATAGGTTATTCGTCCGAGTGCATCGGCGAAGCCTGGATGCGCAAAGAAAACGGTGGGGCCGTATCCTATATCGGTTCGGCACCAAGTACTTATTGGTTTGAAGACTTCTACTGGGCCGTAGGAGCTTTTCCCATTGAGGGAGACAACAACGGGTATGTACCTTCCACTGAAGAAACAACCCTCGGCGTTTACGATGCCATGTTCATGGGCGATTACGAATGTGTGGATTCAAAAATATTTGTCGGCAACCTTTCGGTCACCGAAGTGGATATCCAGGGATACCCGCAGCATTCCAACCCGCTATATTACTGGGAGGCATACATGAATAACGGTGACCCGTCGCTGATGCTCTACAACACCCAGGGAGAAGAAAATGACGTGAGTCACATGGATATTGTCCCCATTGGCATGGAGACCTACACCGTATCGGCAGACCCGGGTTCATATGTTGGAATCTCCAAAGACGGTGAGTTACATGGTGCCGCTTTAGTAGACTCAACCGGCACTGTGGATGTCCCGATTGACCCCATCCTTTCCGGGGGCGATGTAGATATTGTCGTTACAGGACGCCAGAAGATTCCCTACATCGAACAGGTGCCCGCTGCCACACTTGACGGTCCCTATATCGTTCTTGACAGTACAAATATTAATGACCCGGGCGGTAATGACAACGGCGAAGCAGACTTCGGTGAAACATTCACCCAGGATGTCACGCTTAAAAACGTGGGCGCTGACGAGGCTACAGGTGTTGTAGCCGAAGTAACCGAAGGCGAAAATAATGACTATGTGACTATAAATAACCCGAATAGTGAAGATTTCGGCGATATTCCGGCCGATGAGACTTCTACCGTGGAAGACGCTTATTCCTTTACCGCTGCCGACAGTGTCCCGGACCAATATTTGGCCGAATTTGACATGGAAATAACCGATGACCAGGACAGCGTATGGAATTCCAGCTTTAATATAACAGTAAATGCACCTGTTTTGGCAACAGGCAATCTTACGGTGGATGATTCTGAGAGCGGCAATAACAACGGTCACCTTGACCCCGGCGAGACAGCTGACATCATCATAAATACCTTAAATAACGGTCATGCAGCAGCTCCGGATGTAGCTGCCAATCTTTCAACCGAGAGTGACATTGCAACCATCACTTCAGCAGCTTATCCGCTGGGTACGATTGAAGCCATGAGCAGTGCTGAAGCCGTATTTACGATTGAAATCTCGGAAGAAGCCGAAATAGGCTCCCAGGTTGAACTGGAGTACAGCGCCGAGTCTTCACCTTACAGCACATCCAAGACTTTTGCGCTGCCGGTTGGTTTGATCATCGAAGATTTCGAAACCGGCGACTTTACAAGTTATGATTGGGAAAATTCGGGTGATGCCGAATGGGAAATTACAGAAGAAACGGTCTACGAAGGAGACTATGCGGCTGCTTCGGGTGATATCGATGACGATGAAGAAAGTGTGCTTTCCATTACAGGGACTGTGTTAAACACACCTGATACGATTTCTTTCTATCGCAAGGTCTCTTCAGAAGATGGTTACGATTACCTTGAATTCCATATCGATGGCAACAAAGTCGGAGAATGGTCCGGTACCCAGGATTGGGCCCAGGTAAAATATGAAGTTACGGAAGGTGAGCACACCTTTACGTGGAAGTACACCAAAGACGGCTCGGTTACCAACAATGCAGATAAGGGATGGATTGATGAAATCATCTTCCCGACTATGGAACTGCCTTCAGGGCCGCTGAGCGTTAATATCGAGGTAGACTCTACCGAAATGTGTGAAGGCGATTCCCTACTGCTTTCAGCCAACGTAAACGGTGGTTCGGGAAGTTTCACTTACGAATGGTCGCCATCCTTGACATTAAGCGATCCAAACAGCGCTGAAACATGGGCTTATCCCGAAACAACAACAACATACACCCTTACGGTTACTGATGGTGATTCGGAAGTGACCGACGAGGTAACCATAGAGGTCTATAATACTCCGGAAGCTCCTACCATTACCCAAGAAGATGATATGCTGGTATCCAGTGCCGAAGAAAATAACCAGTGGTGCGACACCGAAGGGTATATCGAAGGGGCTACCGGCCAGACCTTTGTCCCTGAACATACCGGTATGTATCACGCCGTAGTCATCAACGAGCAGGGTTGCCCATCCCAGCCTTCAAATGAGATATACTACGGTTACACTAATGCAGACGCAGAAGCTAAAGATAAAGCATCTATCTACCCCAATCCATTTTCTGAAACAACGGAAATAGAATATATCCTGGCAGATGAAGATGCTTTAGCCATCCAGGTCTATAATGGTTTGGGTAAAATGGTAAAACAACTGGAAAATCAAGACAACATGAAAGCAGGCACCCATAAATATCAATTGAGTGCTGAAAACATGGAAGAAGGCGTCTATTACGTCATTTTCAAGACCAATGACTCGAAAATTTCAAGGAAATTGGTCATTGTAAAATAACAACCAAAATGCAAATTTTAACCATGTATTAACCGGTTTTCCCGGTTAATACATGGCTTCTTTCTAGAAAATTTATTAAATGACAATACAAACAAATTATGAGAAAACTATTACTATTAACCGCAGCAATTTTGACCTTTTCCTTTGTGCAATTGCAAGCACAAGGTCAATGGGTTGGGATACAATCTGAGAAACCCACCCCGGTAACAAAGGAATTAATTAGCTCGGATGTGGAAACATCCCTGGTCCGTTTTTCAATGGACGGATTTACGAAAAAACGAGTTGAAACCCCCCGCGGGGAGCAAAACATTGTGTCGGCCGAAGGAGCGACACCTATCCTTAAAAAGGGTGCTCCGAATGTTTCTAAGATGACCGCTTCGGTAATCATCCCCGACCGGGACCGCATGAAGGTCGAGGTGACCGATGTCAAGTATAAGGAGTATGAAGACGTTGAAATTGCCCCTTCCAAAGGGAACCTTTCCAGGGAAGTTGACCCGGATGAGGTCCCTTATGAATACGGCAAAGAATACGAAAAAGACGGTTTTTATCCCGCCGAGGAGGCTATGTTGAGGGACCCGTATATTCTCAGGGACTATCGCGGACAGACTATCGTGGTGCATCCTTTCAGGTATAACCCGGTGTCCAAAACACTAAGGGTATATCATGAAATGACCGTAAAAATCACCTCCACCGGTGAAATGGGGGAGAACCAGCTCAAACGGGAGAAAGAACTCACTTCCGTAGATCCCGAATTCCAGAACGTTTATGATGAACACTTCCTGAATGGTGGAAACAATTCCCGTTATGACCCGGTAGAGGAAGAAGGCAGTATGCTGATCATTGCCTATGGCGATTTTATGGAAGAAATGCAGCCTTTTGTCGACTGGAAAATCAAAACCGGACGCCAGGTCGAAATGGTCGATGTGGATGAAGAAGTAGGAGGAACTTCCAGCGACATTGAAGCATATATTGAAGACTATTACAACAATAATGATTTGACTTACT
>JAIPAH010000094.1 GCA_021740175.1 Bacteroidales bacterium | reverse complement strand
CTCAAGAAGGTGAAATATTCCCGGATAAACAATGAAATTCTAATAAGTGAAATTTCAAAAAAGAACAGAAAAATATTTGAAGCATTCAAAATTGATTTGAAAGAAATACATCGTTATTAACTTTTACCGATTTTAGCGTGGTCCCACTGAATACTGCAACTTGATCATTATTGGAAGGATGACTTCCATCAATTAAGATATCATCTAAATAAATAGACCATGTGTCGTAAATGGACTGACCATCTACACTCCAGTGTTGCGCTTGCGCACTATTCAGGGAGATCAGCGCAAAGAAACCTCCCAGAAGCAGCGTTTTGAGAAAAATGTTAAAATGTTTCATAATTTATTGAATTTTGGTTTTGTTATAATTTCCCTCATTGTTAATGGTCTCGAATATAAGGCATTATTTTTTAAATACAACAATAATTCCGGCTTTTTGTGAAGCCAAAATGACATTCGTTAGGGTTTTATGATCATTCGTCGGGAAAAAATGATCATTCGCTGGGATTTTTTTTTCAGAGAATTTTAAAAATGATCAAAAAACAGCGATTTCGATGCAAAATTTTGCTTTTTGAGCTGTATGACCGCGATTTGTGAAATGATACTGAGGTTGTGAAAGGAGAAGACTTGTCCATAAGAATATATATCTGAAAAAATATTCTATTTTTGTTGAAACAAGATAGTTACTGAGCGGTTATTATCACGTTAATATTAAAAGGTTATACCTAAAATCGATGAAAGAACGATCGAACAAAAGAAAGTTATTCTTTTATAGCTTGAGTGCGGTAATCATTTTATTGGTCGTTTTTGCTATAGGTGAAGCCGGGGTACGGTATCTGGGTTACAAGTCAGCTCATCCGAGCAACCGGCCCGACATAAAAGTTGAGCCGGGTGACAGCTTTTATACCCGTGACAGTTTGCTCGGCTATATGCATTTACAAGGTAATTATAAAATTATCATAAAAGACACGCTTGTGTTCAATGTCAGCAATACCATGTATGGTAAGCTCAGGCGTACCCATCCACCGGAAAAGGACAGCCTTTATAAAACGAAGGATAAAATCTGGGTCATGGGGGGCTCTTGTACCTATGGCTGGTCAATTAGTGATGAGGAGACCTATCCGTGGAAATTACAGGAGTTGATTAAGGATTATGAAGTAATTAATTTCGGAGTGACGGGCTATGGAACAATCCATTCTCTTCTTCAGATGGAAAAGCGGCTAAAGACCATGGAACCCCCGGAGATGATTGTCATCGGTTATGCGGATTTTCATGACGATCGCAACACTTATAATGACCGGCGAAAAAAGCAAGCGGAGGTCCACGACTATTTAGGACCGCATATACAACCCTATGCCCGGATTGGAGATGACGGCGAATTGGTTATTCATCGTGCGGATACGACGGATTATCAACATTGGCCTTTAAGCGGTCATTCAGCATTGATCAATACCACGGAAAAAGCCTTTAATCTCCTTAAAGCTAAAATGTTGGATAACCATGAAGTTTCGCGGCGCCTTATCGACCGGATACATCAAATATGCCAAAGGAATGGAATAACGCTGGTGATAGCCGGTATCAATCCAAGCGACCGGACTAACGAGATGCTGACATATTGCCGGGAAAATGATATCCCGGCCGTGAATATAGGAGTGATAAATCCGGACGGTAGGTATCAGAATTTGCCCTGGGATGGTCATCCCAATGCATGGGCGAATACAGTATACTCCTACCGGCTTTATGAATTTATTAAAGATTATTTGTAAACCTTTTTAGGGGAAAGAAGTTTATAATAATATTGAGGAGTAGGAAAATATGCAACAGTTTTTCAAATTAACCACAAAACAATGCATCGATGCCGGTCTTGCGGCGATTCTGATATTGACCCTGGTCGGTTACTTTTCGGAGAATGTTATTTATTTTCACATTATCATACCGGTAGTAATTCTGTTAATGATTGCTCCCAGGATTTTTTATCCGTTTGGAGTATTATGGTTTGGGCTGGCTCATCTTTTGGGCAATGTGGTTTCCCGCATTATTTTATCGGCGATTTATGTGGTTTTTGTGGTTCCTGTGGGTTTGATAAGACAGGCTATGGGCAAGGATTCGCTGCAGCTTAGGAGATTTGGGAAAGATAAAGCATCGGTTTTTCAAAACCGGGAGCATAATTATATTTCAAAAGATTTAGAAACACCTTACTAAAGATTGCTATGGAAATATTAAAAGATTTATGGGCTTTTCTTAAAGAGCGCAAGAAATTTTGGTTGCTTCCGCTTATTATGATTTTATTACTCTTCGGAGTAATCATCGTTTTATCCACCGGATCGGCCATAGCTCCTTTTATTTACACATTATTCTAAAACAATTAAGGCTGTATGAGGAGAGAAATATTTCTTGGTATATCCGCTTATTATCATGACAGTGCGGCTGCCGTAGTGATTGACGGCGATATAGTCGCCGCGGCACATGAGGAGCGATTCAACCGCAAAAAGCATTATGCCGGTTTCCCGGAAAAGGCAGTTCGTTATGTACTTGATGAGGCCGGGATAACTATGGATGATGTTACCGCAGTCGTCTTTTACGACAAGCCCTTTATTAAATTTGAGCGATTGCTGGAAACCTACCACGGGTTTGCTCCCAAAGGGCTGGTAAGTTTCCTGTCTGCCATACCGGTATGGCTTCGTGAAAAGATGTTTATGAAGTCTACGCTCAAGAAGGAGTTAAAAAAGGTTGATAATTATGAGGGGGATGTCCAATTGCTTTTCCCGGATCATCACCTTTCGCATGCGGCGAGTGCCTTTTATCCTTCACCCTATCAGGATGCGGCGATTCTTACCATTGACGGGGTAGGGGAATGGGCTACCTCCACGATTGCTTACGGCGAAAACCATGCTGTAAAAATCCTTAAAGAACTGGACTTTCCCCATTCCATAGGTCTTTTATATTCGGCTTTCACCTATTATACCGGATTCAAAGTAAATAGCGGGGAATATAAGCTCATGGGATTAGCCCCTTATGGTCATAAAAATTCTCAGCGCACCGAAGATTTTAAAAATAAAATCCTTACTGAACTGGTGGATTTGCGCAAAGATGGCTCGCTGTTGCTGAATATGAAATATTTCCGTTATGCCACAGGGTTACGGATGACGCATGATAAAAAATGGGAGAAGTTGTTTGGTATCCCGCCCCGGCCCAAAGAATCAGCCATCACCCAGCCCTACATGGATATGGCTTTGGCTATCCAGGAAGTGACCGAAGATATCGTGCTTAAGCTGGCACGCACGGCAAAAGAACTCACCGGCAGCGATAAACTTGTTTTGGCAGGTGGGGTGGCGCTGAACAGTGTTGCCAATGGTAAAATTCTCCGGGAAGGGATATTTAAAGATGTATGGATACAGCCTGCTGCCGGAGATGCAGGAGGAGCCCTGGGAGCTGCCCTGGCAGCAAGACATATCTGGAAAGGGCATGAGCGTAAGCCTGTTCAGCCGGATGCTATGAAGGGTGCTTTCCTTGGGCCGCGTTTTGACAATCAGCAGATAAAAAAGACCCTCGATCGTTTTGAGGCAAAATACACTTACTTCGAAGATTTTGATGAGTTGACGAAAGTCACTTCGCAAAAAATCGCAGAAAACAACGTAATCGGTTGGTTCCAGGGACGTATGGAATTCGGCCCGAGGGCTTTGGGCAATCGTAGTATCCTCGGCGATGCCCGAAGTACCGACATGCAAAAGAAGATGAATCTCAAAATCAAATACCGCGAAGGTTTCAGGCCTTTTGCGCCTACTGTAGTGGAGGAAGATATACCGCAATTTTTTGAGCTGGATCGCCCTTCCCCTTATATGTTGTTGGTTGTGCCCGTCAGGGAAGAACGCCGCAATAAATATCCCGAAGGATTTGAAGAGAAATCTTTAGCTGAACGGTTGTATTTTAAACGTTCGGATATTCCCGCGGTTACGCATATCGATTATTCAGCACGCCTCCAGAGTGTGAATAAAAATACAAATCCACGGTATTGGCAGCTTATCAATAAGTTTAAAGAGCTTACCGGGTATGGAATTATTGTGAATACCAGTTTTAATGTGCGGGGCGAACCGATTGTCTGTACCCCTGAAGATGGGTTCAGATGCTTTATGCGCACTGAGATGGATTACCTGGTAATGGGGAATTATTTCATTGATAAGAAAGATCAGCAACCCTTAACAGGGGATATCGATTGGAAAGAGGCGTTTAAGCCGGATTGATAAAAAAATAATCGAGGATGGAGTCAGGAATTTATAAAACTTTTTTGTGTTTGAATCGTAGAAATAATGCGATTGCTTAAGTGTGTAGGTGCTTAGGTTAAAGAAAGATGAAAGATAATGTATTGCAAGAAGGATTAAAAATAAGAAAGCGAGGCTATCCAAAAAGGTACGTTGATGTGGCAAGCAAAATGATAAATGACCTTTTTAAACAGTCTCGCTTGATGTGATCCCGCCAGGATTCGAACCTGGGTCCTACGGCTTAGAAGGCCGTCGCTCTATCCAACTGAGCTACGGGACCGGTTTTTAAAGCGGGTGCAAAGTTAGGAACTTATTTTAAATTATCCATGGACTTGCTATATGATTTCAAAAAAAACCTGGTTCAGGGGCTTTGGTAATGACTGAAAAAGTTTGTATTAAATAGCTTTATGCATGAATTTTATATCATACATTTACTGAGTAGCTTGGCGTATATCGCATTTGCCGTGGTAGTCTTGTTAAGAAACCGCAAGGCCCGCCTGCATCAGATATTTGGACTGGTTATGATGGTTGTGGCTATCAAAAGCATTGCTCTTTTCTTTGCGGATAATCCGTCAGTTAAACTGGAATTGGCAAAGCAAGCTTCCTATACATATTTTATCGGGGGAATATTGCTACCTACCTTGATGTTTTGGTTTGTGTTAACTTTTACAAAGACGCTTCATCGCTTTAAGTATAAGTTCCTGTTAGGAGGCGTTTTGGGTGTTGCTTTACTTTTTTTGTGGTTGGCTATTGATAAAAATTATTATGCGGTTTCCTATACATTGGAAGCAGGCTATTATGCTCACTGGCAGGAGATGTCCCTCCAGCTTTCTCAGTTCATCTATGTCTTTCTAATAGGGCTTTTGAGTATATTTATTGTTACCCGGTTTGGCCTGGATAATATTGACCACCGTACACGTAACAGTGCGAAGGTCATTGCAGTGGCTTTTATAATTATATTTGTCGCTTTGTTGCAAGACCAGGCCCAATATCTTATCTATAAAGAAAAAGTTTTCTCCGGTATTGCCAATTTATTGATTCTCTTAGGGAGTACTTTGACATTTTATCTGCTTATTAAAAGAGGTATTATCATATTTTCTTCTTCGCTTCTGTCGGAAAATATTCTTGAAAATCTTACGATCCCGGTAGTTTTAGTTGATCAGCACACAAGCATTATATATTATAACCAGGCTTTTAAGGATATGACGGCCATGAGTGCCTCTCAATTGAAAGGCCGTAGCATCTACAAACTTCTTCCCTCGTTGGATATCTCCCCTGATGATCTGTTCGAGTACAGCAAATATGGCATTCACCACATTAAAACAGACCTAAAGGACGCTTTTGATAACCTGACTAAAATCATGGTTTCCGGCCAGACCATTTTTACAGACACCGGAGAGTTTCAGGGAGTAGTTTTTTCCCTGGAAACGATTAATAAAAAGCCGGTCCCACAATCCCTACAGAAAGACCATGAAGACCGCGTAATGAAAGCCTATGAAGCATCCGATAAGGGCTTCTGGGATTGGGATATCCTGAACGGGGATTTATATTTCAGCGACGAAACCTACCGGCTCCTGGGATATTCGCCGGAAGACTTGCCCAATTTAAATTTCACCACCTGGCAGAACATATTGCACCCCGATGATGCCGGGAGATACTTTGAAAAACTGAATGAGAATCTCAAAAATCAAGCAGGGACTTTTGCCATTGAATACAGGGTAAAAACGAAATCCGGGAAATGGATTTGGCTACTCGACCGGGGCCGGGTAGTGGCTACGGACCAATACAATAATCCCGCAAGGATGAGTGGTATGTTTACGGATATTACGCAAATAAAATCCATCGAGATGCAGCTGCGTGAATCCCGGCAGCAGCTTCAGGATACCATTCAATTTAAAGACAGGTTGATTGATTACCTCTCTACCGATATCCGGGAGCCTTTTAATGCCATTATCGGTCTTTCTGAAGTTTTATATATGAATCCTGACATCAGCCGTGAAGAAAGACTGCATCTTGTGAGAAAAATCCGGGACGAATCTAATAGCTCCTTCCATTTGGTGGAAGATATCCTTGATTATGCGAAATTGGAAAAGGAGGGGCCGGTCATCCGAAAAAGAGATTTCTCTATCAATGAGCTGATTAATGAGATTCATGACGAGTTTGCTTCGCATCTAAAACAACAGAATATTCAATGGGAATTTAATATTACGGACGATATTATATATACTGACCGGGAAGTGCTCAAAAGGGTAATGAGTATTGTAATGGATTATGCGATCAGGCACAAAGAAGATCAAAATGCAATGACAACAGCGATCTCAAGCAATGGACAAAATATTGTATTTACGATCAAAGGAACCGGCCTGACCATGAAAAAGGAATGGCTGGAATTATTGAAAAAACAGCCTAGCTCCGGATCGGAGCCGGAAAAACGGGAAAGCGGTTTAACCCTGGTTTTAGCGAAAAGGTTGCTGGAGGCCCTTGACGGGCATTTTTCTCAGGCTCATCAGCCCAGAGAGGACTCCATCAGCTTGCAAGTTCCCGTGAAAAAGTCCTCATGAGATGTTAACATATGCGTAAATCGCCGCGGCGATGGCCGAAAAAATGATTAGCCAGACTTTTTGCTGATTGGTCATTTTTGCCTTGGGATTGTCCGATTTAAATGGTTCGGGCACTTCCTGTTTGTTATTTTCTTCTTCATCCATTGCCGTTGCTTTTTCTTCTGTCAAAATAAGGGGATATTCAGCAACTTTTCCTCACAGGTTCTCTGAAGGAAAGTTGCTGAATATCATAAGTTTTTGTTTTAATGAGTGTTCACTAAGCTATTGTGATCTTATCCGTAAGATAAACATCCTGGATAAGATTCAGCAGCTGGATGCCTTCTTTCATCGGACGCTGGAATGCTTTTCGTCCGGAAATAAGCCCCGTACCACCTGCTCGTTTGTTGATAACGGCGGTTCTTACGGCATCACCAAAATCCGATTTTCCTTTGGAAGCTCCGCCGGAATTAATTAGTCCAATTTTTCCCATATAGTTGTTAATAACCTGGTAGCGTGTTAAGTCAATGGGATTATCGGAGGTGAGCTTTTCATACATATCGGGATGGGTTTTCCCAAAACCGATTTCTTTAAAGCCTCCATTGGTAGTGGGAAGCTTTTGCTTGATGATATCGGCCTTCAGTGTTACACCCAAGTGGTTCGCTTGCCCTGTAAGATCGGCAGCCGTATGGTAATCCGTCCCTTCATGCTTAAAGCTGTCGTTCCTTGTATAGCACCAAAGTACTGTAGCCATACCCAGCTCATGAGCATACTCAAAAGCCTGGGCGATTTCTATAATCTGGCGGTTCGACTCTTCGGAGCCAAAATAAATCGTTGCTCCCACTGCAGCAGCCCCCAGGTTCCAGGCTTCCTCGACTGTACCGAATAAGATTTGGTCATAAGTATTGGGATACGTGAGCAGCACATTGTGATTCATTTTCACCAGGAATGGAATTTTATGGGCATATTTCCGGCTGTGCAGCGAAAGGCCACCGAAAGTGGTTGTTACCGCATTGCAGCCGCCCTCAATAGCAAGTTTTATGATATTTTCAGGGTCGAAGTAATCGGGATTAGGACCAAAAGCACTGCCACCGCTGTGCTCTATACCCTGATCGACCGGGAGTATCGAAAGATAGCCAGAACCTCCTAGTCTGCCATGATTGTAAATTTGTGCCAGATTTCTCAGCACCTGGGCGTTGCGGTCACTATTGCCGAAAACTTCATCCACATGATTGGGCCCTGGTTGTTGCAAACGGCTCTTATCGACAGTTTTGCATTTATGATTGAGTAAACTGTCTGCTTCTTTATCTAAATATCCCTTTAATGTGTCGAAAGAATTCATTGGAGTTTCCATAGTTGATTTGTTTTTTGGTTTTTATGATAGTTTTTCCAAATATACAAAAATATAACCATACAAACTTATGAAATGTTTTGACGGTTTAAAAATGCAGACTAATGTATGAGATGAAGAATTATAAAATGATTTTATGCTTTAGAAAACCATTTTAGCCTGTTTTTTTCTTGTAAATCTAATCAGAGTGATTAACTTTGCAGCCGCATTTACAAAAAGAGCCCGGAGAGGTGGGAGAGCGGCTTAATCCACCGGTTTGCTAAACCGGCGTCCGCCTTAGGCGGACCGGGGGTTCGAATCCCCCCCTCTCCGCTAAATTTTGGCACCTTCATAGTTGTTCTTATAAGATGACAAAAATAAAACAGTTCGGGGTGTAGCACAGCCCGGTTAGTGCGCCTGCTTTGGGAGCAGGAGGCCGCAAGTTCGAATCTTGCCACCCCGACAAAAAAGAGCCAGTTCATATAGAAACAAAATTTGATGGGTGTAGTCCCGCCGCTGGCGGGACGCCTGCTTTGGGAGCAGGAGGTCGGGTGTTCGAATCACCCCACCCCGACATTGAGAAAAAGGGTCTACGATGCTTAAAATTGTAACCCTCTTCTTATTTGAGTGGAAAACTGAATGGAAATGCTCGATTCTCTATAAATTTTGCCTTATCCTTTTTTAAAAATGCTATTGGCATCACTTATTTGCTTTTCTCCTTTAAATTACTGTCATGATATGAGCGTATTTATTAACTCATATAAAAATTATTTATCTCCTCTATAATCAACATGAATTACCTACTGTAATCCTTTTAAATAAGTTTTCTTATCTTCTCTTGTAATTTCTCTTTATTAACAGGTTTACTGATATAATCATTACATCCTGCCTCTATACTTTTTTTCGCATCTCCGCTCATGGCATAAGCTGTTTGTGCAATGACGGGCACTTCCTTATTTGCAGATGAAGCACGTATTTTTTGGGTGAGCTTTAGGCCATCGATATCCGGGAGTTTAATGTCCATAAGTATAAGATCAATTCCGGGATTGTTTATATAGGCTTGATAGCCTTCTTCCCCTGTTTTACAAAAGATGAGTTTCAATCCCTTTGGCTCGAGATGTTCCTTCATGTATTCGCGGCTTGACGGGTCATCTTCTATAAGGAGGATGGTTTTGTCTTCCTTATCATGAATGCCTTGCGCTGGCTCTTTTCCTATTTCTTTTTCGTCGCTTAGTTTAACTTCATAAGGAAGGGTAAAATAAAATGATGAACCTTCTCCTTCCTTCGATTTCATCCATATTTCACCCCCTAATAATTCAACCAGGTTTTTCGAGATGGTAAGCCCCAATCCGGTGCCCTCATGGGTTTTTGAGGTTGAATTATCCCCTTGTCTGAAACGCTCAAAGATATTTTGTTGTTGGTCATTGGGAATTCCAACGCCACTATCTTTGACATAGAAAATCAGTGTGTCTTCACTCCTGAGCTCATAACCAAACTTGATTGTGCCCTCCTGGGTGAATTTTATGGCGTTGTTAAGCAAATTGTCCATAATTTGCCTTAGGCGGTTAACGTCCGATTTAATATAGCTTTTCTCATAATTTAATCCCCGATAAACGTTCAGCCGGATATGATCTTTACCCCTGTTTTCCAATTCATTTGCAAACACACTGTGGATTTCCTGCATCATATCATTTAAGTAAAAATGTTCGTATTCCAGCGTTAACTGTTTGGCTTCAATTTTTGAAACATCTACAAGGTCGTTGATGATGTGCAACAAATGCCGGGATCTGGAGTGGATAATATCAAGAAATTTTTGTTGCTCATCTTTGGGGTAGTCCTCATCCTGTAAAAGCTGGGAAAAACCTACTATACCGTTCATGGGTGTTCGTATTTCATGGCTCATATTAGCTAAAAATGCGGATTTTAAACGGTCACTTTCTTCGGCTTTTTCTTTGGCTTTTTTTAATTCATTTTCAGCTTGTTTTCGGTTGGTAATATCACGGATGATTCCCTGTATGGCTTCTCCTTCTTTATAAGGGATAAAACTCATAGAAACTTCTACATCTAATTCTTTTCTATCCTTCGAAATAACAGTAATTTCACTTATATTTTCCAGATTATTTCCTTGGTAAAGTCGATCGAAGGCATCTTCGACCATGGCTCTGTCTTTTGGGGCCACCCTTTGGATAAAATCAAAGTCAGGCTTATTTAGCTCCTTCAGGGTATAGCCAAGCATCTGTTCGAATTTGCTGTTGATGAACTCAAATTTGCGGTTGTATAAAAGATAAATAGCATCACTGGAATTTTCGACCAGGGAGCGGTATTTGGCTTCACTTTCCTCCAGTGCTTTTTCTGTCCGTTTGTGTTCAGTAATATCTTCTGCTGAGCATACTACATATTCCACAACTCCCTTCTTATCAAATTTGGGAGATTTCATGATTGAGAGCAGTCTCTTTTTTCCCGAAGCATTCGGCACCCACTCCTCTGTTTTTATTGATTTTCCGGTAGAAAAAACTTTTTGATTTCCTTTTATACAAATTTCAGCAGTATCTTCCGGATAAATTTCATGCAGTTTTTTAAAGGACAGTTCTTCAACGGAGACACCATGAAAATCCGCATGGGCTTTATTTACAGCGCCATAAGTACGTTCATCTGTAAGATACCAGATCTGAGTCGGAATATTGTCAAGGAGGATCCGGCGTGCTTCACTTTCTTTTTTCAGTGCCTCTTTTGCCTTCTTACGATCGGTGATATCCCTGATCACCCCCATACCTTGTTTGGTCCCCGGAATCAAAGCTTCATTAATTTCGCCATATCGTAATTCACCGTTTTTTGTTTTGTAGGTAATAGTAAAAGGAGGTTGTAAGTGTGGGGGTAAATTATCGCCGCTTATCCTTCTTTTTAAAAGTTCTTTCAGCTTTTCCAGACTTTCTTCGGAAAAAAAGGATAGTTTTTGAAAATGAGTGCCGATCAAATCCTCTTTTTTAAAACCTGTAAGTAATTCTACTGCCTGGTTTATTTCCTTTATTTTTCCTTCTTTATCAATAAAATAGACCACATCAGGAATATGCTCATAAAGAGTTTTGAAGTTTTCTTTCGACCTTTTGCGCTCAAATGTATTTATAATGATTTGTGAGAAGGCCTGAAGAATTTGCGTATGTTCTTCCTTCCATTCGCCGGTTTTATTAATATCATCAAAACCGGTGAATCCTTTGAGTTGATTCCCGGTATATAAAGGAAGCACCAAAAGAGATTTAATATCCATGGATTGCAGGGATTCTTTTTCTGCTTTTGCCTCATCAGGCATGTTTGATACATTGTCGATATGAATATGATCGCCTTTACGCAATTTTTCCATCCACCACGGAAAACTTGTGACCGGAATATTCTTAAGGTTATGAATTTCAGGTTGTACACCCTCTGCACACCATTCATAGGTGTTATCCATCATTTTTCCATCTTCACTGAAAAGAAAAAGATAAGCCCTATCTGCACCGCTCACCTGGCCCATTTCGGCAAGTGAAACATGAATAGCTTTATCAATATCAAAAGCATTTATAAATCGATTGGAAATGCTTGTGAGTGTTTCCCCGATTTCTCTTATTTCATGTTCATTTTTCTTTAAAGTTTCAAAATCATTTTGTAATTGCTCATTCTGAGCCTTTAGTTCTTTTATCTTTTTCTTTAGTTCTGAGTAATTGTCATTTTCCATAAGCTTTAATTTGTAATGAGAAATGGTTTATAATGCTTATAAGAGCAAAATGATAATAAAACACAACACAATAAATCCCTATTATTAACCTTAATCCCGCAAGTTATCGAATTTAATTGTTGATTAGCACTCATTTATAGCCTTATCTTTTCAACGGTTTAGG
The DNA here is from genome assembly GCA_021740175.1 of Bacteroidales bacterium. Taxonomy (GTDB): domain Bacteria; phylum Bacteroidota; class Bacteroidia; order Bacteroidales; family JAIPAH01; genus JAIPAH01. The sequence continues at coordinate 538 of JAIPAH010000094.1, read as the reverse complement.
TGAATAAATATATCCTAAAATAATTAGAAAGAAAAGGCTGTACATTTTTGGTAATCACAAGGATTATCATTAATTTACAGCCAAATTCATACACTATGATAAAGGTAGGGAAAAGTAATTCAACAAACAATCTTTTCGGGGAAATAAATTTTGTAATTGACTAATTTAGTCGGGCAGGTATTGATAAATTAATTGACAATCAAATTTTTTACCAAAATAAGCCGTTTGCCAAAATTGATCTATTGACCTGCGGATTTTAAGCATATAATAATGCACGTTTAATTGTAAAGCCGGAAAGCGAATGGTTAAATCCCTGATTGCAGACAAAGAGCCTACTCCCAACAAACCCTGAAAACATACAAACTTAAACACCCCCTCATTATTCATACATCTTATAAATTACTTTGAACTTCCGGCTCTTAGTCTTTCCTTTTTATCTTTGGGAAAAAACTATTCAGATATGAGCGGAAAGACATTCATTGAAAAAATTTTTGATGCTCCGAAAGGAAGCATCGTATTTAAAAAGCCGGATATTGTT
>JAIPAH010000005.1 GCA_021740175.1 Bacteroidales bacterium | reverse complement strand
ATGCTATAATCCGGGGTCAATATGCTCCGGAAATTTTCCCTATTATCAGGATTTGGGGGTCAACATCCGCCGGAATGACAGAAAAAAATCTTCCTTTTTATCGGCAGAATTGGGGGGTCAGCTTGCTCCGGTATATCCAATAAGCAAATCCCCTGTGAAAGATGAACCTTATTAGCTTATTTACAGGTTTTGTAGTATAAATGTGTCCGACCTGCCGGATTGGAAATTGTATGCATTGGATACTAATATCATGGCAGTTCTGTCAAATTTCCCAGTTAGACTGGAATAGAATCACTAATGATGGGAAATATTTGTTGGATGCCACAGAAATCTTCGTATAATCAACCTTATTGATTTACTAAAATAACTTAATTAATGTATTTACTGTCAGAAGATCATGAGCGGATTAAAGCTCTATTTAGTCATTTTTTTCAAAAAAATTTTTGTAATATCTGAAAGAATGCATATTTTTATTAAACAGAATCAATAAAACAAACTCTATAATTAAAAAACAAAACCATGTCTGTATATCATTCTATCGTTTTTAGCTACTTCCGTAATGATGAGAAGTATAATCTCTCAACCGGTTTTAAAAACAAACTAGAAGGTTTCCCAGGGGTGGGACAACTTTTCAGCCCACACAATAATGCATTTTTTGAATACGTGGTGATGATGGAGAAGATTTCACCCAACGGCACTTACGAACAACTCGTTGACGAAACCAATCCTATCAACTACCAAACAATGCAAATAGCAAGAGCCTGGGGCACAAGAGATGAAAAGGGGGTTAACTTAGGATGTGATAAAGGTTGGTAATAAATCTCTTATTAACTGGCGTTGTTGGGAAATTGGATTATAACTTAACATAAAATTAAATAAATGATTCAACTTAAAAATAATTTATTATGCCTTTAGATGAAGAAAAAACTCAGAAAGTAAAAGAATACTTGGATGATAATGCTGGAAATTTTAGTTGCCCGATATGTGACAGCAATAACTGGCAAATTGGTGATATGGTAAGCCCACCAAATATGAACAGTAAAGGTCAAATAAATATGGGAGGAGATAGTCTTCCATTAGTAGAGGTGATTTGTAATAAATGTTATCATGTGGAATTTTTTGCAGCCAAACCAATGGGTGTTTTGGACTAACAAATTAAATTCTATACTATTCGTTTTATAAGCAATATTTGATGTAAGGATTTAATACAAGGAAACTATTTGATAATTACTAATTACAAACCAAAATAATATTTTATGCACACAAAAATTTTTGATGACATCCCAGGAGTAGGTGAAATTTACATCTACAGAGGTTCCGATAGAGAAATATTTCAAGAAAAAGGCCATGAACTTCATTTTGGTAAAAATTACTGGATTGATAATCTGGCTTATAGACTCCTAAACAGAAAAGAACCGCTTTTACTTCAAGAATTCGAAAATGAAGTAGGTGAGCTTGATTACAGCAACCTAGTTAAAATACCTTTTATTGATGTAAATGGTAGGTATATTTCATTTACACAAGAAAAATTTCATGTTGCTGCTGTATGTGTAAGCTTTTATGAAAGATTTATTAAAGGGGTAGATCTCGATCTTCTGGACACACTTATGCCTTATGATATAATAAGTTATTTGAGGCCAGCTATTACAGGAGAAGATGGTGAGCCAATTATTAATGCAATAGAAAATTCTAATAATCCCCATTATATCAGGTTTCTGTTCTTATTATTGAGAAGATGTGGTGTAGAGGGTAATGTGAAATGGGAAAAATGGCTAAAGAATTACATTGAGAAGCTTCCAAATGAAATAAATTCATATCCTGAATTTACCGTACAGCGTGATGCCAGGGTTACTCTAACAACTGTTGAAGGAAAAGAGCCACTCTTTCCATTTGTGGATCGTATGATGAATGAACCGCAACTGGTGGAGTATGAGACCCGCCATTTCATTGAAAGCTGCGAAACACCCGAGCGGGCAGGCGACATTCTTTATTGGAAAATAGTACAATCTGGTTATAGGCAAAGTATTGCTCCAATCAATGTTTTTAGCATACACAAATTTGCTTCTGAACATGTAATTGAACTGCTCAATGATATTAAAGAAAATCATGAACATGAAAAAATGCGTGAGATTGCAGCGGTAGCCTTAAACAGGATATAAGGCTCTATCTTTTTCTGAAAACCTTAGGGTGGGTTTGATATTTCAATGGAATTAAATCAAAACCCACCTTTTTCATGTAATTGATAAAATTCTTACCTCCTTTTCCTTTGTGTTTAGGTAAATGGGTGCAAAAGTTTTCTACATAGTCAAAAGATTCTGAGACAACCAAAATGCCATTTGACTTTAATTTTTGATAGAAGTATTCAACCAGTTTTTCCGGTTCATATATATGTTCCAGAACTTCTGTACAGACGATGCATCCTTGATTATCCTCTAAGTCCGGTGAGTCATATTCAATAACGTGGAAATCCATGTCATCCCCTGAATCATTAATTCTTTGTATAGCATACTCTCTTGTTATAGAATCTAATTCAGAGAAGGCAACTGACAATCCGTTAAGCTTGGCCATTAAAACAAAGGTGCCTATACCGCCTGCATAATCATAAAGATGTGTAATTCCTAATTCCTTTAATTTTTTAATAACCAACGAATAGTTAAAAAGTGTTTCTACTTGATGATTTGCAGCAGTTAATTCAAGTACATAGGAAGAGGTAGTTTTATAAAAGTTTTCAAGTCTTTTTGGATCGGAAAAATTCATATTGTGCTTTAACCATTCCTTTTTAACGGACTTCTCAACTTTAATATCCTTTTGTTTATAATTCTGTTCAAATCTTTGATTAAGGAATGATAAAGCATGATTCTGAATTTTTTCAATACGATTAAGTTGAGCTTCAGTATTATATTTTAAATTATCAACTAACATTTTTAGTGAGTAAAAGGCATGAGATAATTTTACAGCCTTTAACTTTATATTTTGATAAGGAGATTTAATTAACAAAGCAAAAGAATTGAGAAATAATTTTTCATTATTATTTCTATAAGCATATTCTGCGATCAATAACGTTATAAGATATGATTCTTCTGGTTTTTGTTCTGTAAGTAATTCAAGGTTTTTCTTTTGATTAAAATTTTCAATATTCGATTCAAAAATGGATTTTGCTTCCTGTCCGTTTATATTTCCGTCAATCCAGGAGTTCCATTCAATCTTACCTGGATTATTCACACTAATACTTGATTTGCCTAATTCATTTTTATATTCATCTGTTGAGAAAAAATCTATATCGTATAAAATACTGTAATAATCGTTCATTTAGTTGACTACTTTATTATTTTCATCCAATTTAATAATGTCTTCTTTAGCTACCCTTAGCGTTACTTTTTGATTCTTCGTATAATTATAATTCATTCCATAAAATTCATGCCAAAGTAAAAGATGATCTGCTTTCCCATTAAGTGGTTTTAAGGCGTATAACACACGGTTCGCGGATTTTTTAATTTGCTCTATTTGCATTGGAAGCATGATGTCAGAGGTTACGGTTTCTTTATGGGAGTAGTCCACTAATTTGCTTTTATGAGGATGCCACGCAAGCTTTTTTACACTATTCGGATAATGCAGATTCGTATTATCAGGAAGCATTGACACTTCAATGCTTTGCAAGCCTAATGGATTACCAAGTGAGGCTATATTACTGTTGTATGGTTGGTTAACAAGTTCTTCAGGCGTGCCTTCCTGGATAAGTTTTCCGTCCTCAAGAACGACAAGCTTATCCGAATTCAGAATCACTTCACTTTCATCGTGGGTGACGTATAGACAAATTTTATTGTTCTCTCTGATATGATTAATCAATATAGCAGAGGCTTTATTCTTTAAATTTTTGTCTAGGTTACTGAAAGGTTCATCCAGAAGCAATATATCGGCAGGTTTCATCATAGCTTTGATCAGGGCTATACGTTGTCTTTCTCCTCCCGACAAATTTAGCGGAACTCTATTCCATTGCTCTTCTTTGATAAAAAACTCATTGAGAAGATTTTTTGTCTTTTCTATATCTTTCTTTTGAACCTTTTTGTAACTAACCAGTATGTTTTCCATTACCGTCAATCGCTCATATAATGGGAAAGATTGTTGAAGATAGGAAATGGGTCTTTTTGCAACGGGTACAGGATTTATTTTCTTTTTATCAAATTTAATATTGCCATTTGTAGGAGTGACTATTCCAGCTATATTTCTAAGCAAAGTTGTTTTACCAGAACCTGAGGGTCCAATAATTCCAGTAATTATACTTCTATTCACTATTAAAGTAAAATTGTACAATATAATTATATTTTGCGTTTTATATTCTAGGTTATTAAACTCTAACATAAGCGAAGTTACAAATTAGAATGAATGAAAAAAATAAAATAATATACTAATAATAATACTGATGAAAATTGAAATATAATAAAATACAACAAAACCTTTGGATTCCATATTCTCATACTTTGATAACCAAGTAATTGATGATATCAAAAGAAATATAATAAGACCGAAAAGTAGAATTGAATAACTTAACCTAATTTCATTATGAATATATAAAATTGGTCCTAATATTGAAGTGATTAAAGATATAAAATAAATGAGAATTGTTTGATTAACTTTTTTATTTATTTTATTTAGAAATGATTGATGGCTTGCCAATTTCGAATAATCCTTTATATTTTCTTCAATATGATTAATTTTTTCAACATTAGTATACTTTCGAACGAATATTTTAGTCATATTATATAGTTTTTCATCGTTGCTATTATAGTCATCGTATATTTCGTAAATATTAGCATTCTCTATCTCTTTATTAATAGCAGGTAAAGTATATTTAGTTTGAAGATCTTCGTATCTACTTTTTAATAACAAAATACTCGTTCTTAATGAATAGAAAAACACGTCATTTTTTAATCGATATATTAGTGTTTTATAATCCAGACTTTTATATTCATACAGGATTTTGTTACCTATTTCAAGTAATGATGAATATATTTTATCAAATTCAGATTTTGTTTTTTCAATATTTGGTAGTTTAGACTCTTTATTTAATTGTTCAGATAAACTATAAATATCTTTCTGTAACTCATTTATTATATCACTTATGTTTTCTTTCAAGTCTTTGCTTTTATCACTGTAATTTAAGATAATACTATTGATAGTAATTTTAATTGACAAAACAATAACAAAAAGCGCTCCTATTATTGATACCCAGATAGAAAATATATTTACATCCATAAGTTTATAATTATAATTTTATTTTATATTTCAAATTCTCTATTCCAATCGCTTTTAAAACATATACTTGCTATTCGTTGATAAAGAGAATCTGTAATATTTTCTGCAAATTGCTCAATAACCTTATCAATTTTTTTATCATAATTTTCTTTCGGAAGCTTCTCATCTGTTAGCATTCGAATAAGGCTTAAAATAAAAAGTTTATTGGCTTTAATATCATTAAGATTATCTTTTATCCATTCTTTAAGATTTATTTCTTCGTCATCAGATATGTCACGTTTAAAGAAAGTATTGATGTTTTGTTCAATGACTGCAAGAATACTATCAAAATTATCCTCTATTTCATTAACAATTGATTGTGTATCTAATGATTGGTTCTGATAATCCACAGATTGAATAAGAGAAGTGTATATTCTTAATAAGAAAACCGCAAATGAATATGGTCTTATCAAATCTGAAATCTTAGATTCAATTTCTTTCCATTGACTGACACTAGGCCTTTTTGCAATATTTTCTGGTGTGTTGAAGTATTTATTATCTTCATATAACTCTTTTTTCTCTGTTTCATTTAGGACATTATAATTTATTTTTGTAACCACATCTGTGTCTTTTATATTTTCAATTTTAGCATTGTCTTTGACCTTTTTCAAATATTCCTGAGCAAGTTCTATAGAAAAATCCACTGCTTGAAATGGCTCTTTACTTTCTTTTGATAAAGAAATTACATAACCTCCTAAGCAAGACATTTTTTTATCATATTGATTTAGAGAGGTGGCTGGTTCTAGTTTGTTTTCAGCACTTTTTGAGCGTTTTATATTAATAATTTTATCCTTTTGAAATTTGATTGCTTCAATAGGTAAACAAGGATCAAACCATTTCAATTCCCTCTTAGTCCTATACATTGCTGAATATTTTTGATCCATAAATAAAGATATTATAGGAACATAATTAAATAACAACTTAAAAAAATCAATAAATGCTTCAACTGAAGTATTCTTGTTCGGTAAGTAACAATATTTTTTTTCTATTTCTTCTTCCTCCTCATCATCACTGTGTTTTTCTATGTGTATAAAACTCTCATATTGATTTCTATCTTCCTCTTTATAAGTATTTGCAAAGTATGCGAAAAAAGTATAAGCTGTATGTGCTCCCTTTGCTAATTGCATTGGAATAACCAAATTATTGCTGCCTATATCATAAGTTGAAAAACATCCTTCTTTTAACTTGTATTGTTGACCTTTAAATAAGCTCATGAAGTTTTTGATTTTTAAATGACTTAAACATTTATCTATCTTAAATGTCATGTCATCATTGTTTAACATATCATGAATGCCTTTATCGAGTGCATCATCAAAATCATCTCTATTCTTCAGATTTTTCGAAAATCCAACAATATTAAAGTTTCTTGTCAAAGGGATAGCTTCCCGTGTACCATTTATAGTTTTGGCAAGCTCTTGATCTTGCTTAGACAATTTATCTAAGGTACTTTCTATACTAGTAGTAAAAAATGTATTTGTACCTGTTAATATACCCTTTTCTAAATACTCTGGAAGATTCACTGAATCAATCAAAAACAAATCAGGTTTATCATATCTATTTCTTAATACTTGATCAAAACGAAAGTTATATTGATCATACGAGAGTATATTGTCATTACTAGCATCAATAATGTATGTATCTTTAAGATTTATATTTGAATTCTTATATTTGATGAAACTTCGTATTGAATAGATATTTGAATCTGTAGCATAAAAGTTATGATCAATGTTTGGCCAATAATAAAAAGTAATCTCAGTTTGTGGTCGTCTTAAGATTTTATCCCAAACATCTTTATCAATTGAATTTAGCTTATTTGATAGTAAGGTGTTAATTCCTAAATTTTGGGGGTCTTCGAATATAATGTGAGGTAATATATCACTTAGTAAACTTTTTATATAACTAGCTGGATTATGAGACATTTCAGGTAATAATCCTTTTTTATTAAGAAAGATTACCAAAGATACCATTGTAATCAAAGTATAGTTATATTTATAAACAGATTTATTTTTAAACTTATTCCAATAAATATCATGCAATATTGATTTTTCTAATTCAAGTTTGTAAGATTTTTCACCAAAACTTTTAATATAAAGTTCGGATTCTTTACCATTAGGTTTATTTACGATATTTTCCCATAATTTCTTTATTGCATCTGTGGTTTTACCTTGTGATAATAATTCAATTGAATATAAATACAAATTAAAATAATTTAAATAGATCTGAATATCAGAAAGTTTTTCAAACTTAGATAAATCACTCAAGAATTTGTTCAATTCAGTCTTAAATTGTTTAAGAGAGTCTTCTGTAATTTTCATAATTATAAAGTTTTATGACTACTATTATTAATATTAACGGTATTAACATTGTAAAACCAGCAGCTGCTATAGATGCCCAATCCTTTCCTAGATGAGTAGTAAAAGAACTTATTTGTACCGTGGCCGTAAAACTATCAGTAGAGCCAAATGCAAATGGAATTAAGAAATTTCCCCATACAAATGCAAATGTAAATAAGAAAACTATTAACGTTTCTATCTTTATATTCTTATAAATCAGCCACATCATTTTCTTGGTATTTGCTCCGTCAAGGGCAACTAAGGTGAGCATTTGACGAATTTTTTCACCTCCCATAAAATAGAAAAACCATATAGACAAGGGGATAACACTAAGAAACAGGAAAAAAACTATACGAATAGATTCACTTTCTAAAAACGGCACATGTCCAATAATCTTCAAACCAGCTAATACCAGATAGGTTTGGGGTAAAAGTACTAATGTTAGTAATATAAACGTCAATCCCACAGCGGTTTTCTTGTTATACCCGCTAATCCATACACCGGCAATCAAAGCAAAAAGTGTGGCAAAAAAGCTTGCAATTGCAGAATAAACAATACTGTTCAGAATACTGCCTCTGAATACTTCAGCTCCTGCCGAGCTACCGAATAATAACTTGGCATAATTCTCCGATGTGAATTCAGAACTTGCAATGGCACTGTTTAAGTTGATTCCTCCGGGTTTTAATCCGACATAGAAAAGTAGCATTGGTATTATCAGGGTTATGATAGCCATAATAATAAGCATGGTGTAACGAGAACTTTTATATGGATTTAAAACCAACTTCATATAATTTTTTGCGCTTGGTTTTTAATTGCTATAATGGGTATAAGTAACAATATCAATACAATCAACGCCTCAATAGCCGCACTGCCAAAATTCACAAACTCAAATATTTCTTTATAATTCCACAATGACCATGTTTCAGACACGAATCCCCCACCGCTGCTTGTAAGTTCGAAAGCCATTTCATGCTGACGGAAACCTATCAGAAACATGATACTGAATATTAGTATCAGAATTCCTTTACTGTAAGGATAGTATGTATATTTAATTTGTCTGAAAAACGAGCTATGATCCATAATGGTTTGATAGTATTCATCTTTTGGTATGGAACTAATTACTGCATCGCATAATACTATCATTAATGGTAACCATTTTAAAATGACAAACAAAACAACCAAAGCAAGTGATGAGTACCTGTTAATTATTAAAGTACTAAAAGTATCGGCAAAGATTCCAATAGAGGGATCAAAAACGATTCGCCCGGCAATGCCGAAAACCTGGTCAGGGATAAATACGGGTATTATGGCAAGGGCATATATTATCCTATTACCGGTTAAATTGATTTTTCTGAAAAATAAGGCTATTAAGAAGCTTAATAAGGTGATTAAAACAGCGGCCACAAATGCAATGAAAAAGGAATTGGCCAAAGAGGCAAGATGACGGGGATCTCCAATAATATCAACAAATCTCGAGAAACTAAAATCCTGCAACGATAAGGCCGAAACAATAATGAAAACAAAGGGCATAATAGCTGCGAGTAAAGACAGTGCAAATGCCCCTGTTGTCATTACTTTAATGGAATACCTGGTATTTCCGAATAATACGGAAAAATAATTCATTATTGTTGAGCTATATTATTATTTATCCAGTTTTTTATAGCCTGATTGGCTTCACCTGCACTTTTCTCCTCTTTCATAACACTCACCAACTCCCTCGATAGTACATCCTGTAATTCCGGCCATTTTGGTATTCGGGCTCTATAAACCGAATTTGCAATTAATTTATCATAAAACTCAAAATAAGGATATTTTTCCAGCACCTTTTCATTCCTTATTTCACTATATCGTATCGGTGTTCCGCCATTTAAAACGACTTTAGTATGTATTTCTTTGCTTGCAGCCCACATAATAAATTTACTGGCATTTTCCTTATCATCACTGAATTTATTTAACAGTAGTCCGTATCCGCCCATATCCGGTGAGGCCTGTCCTGATTTCCCTATCGGTGGAAATGCAAATTTAAGCTCCTGAGCATTACAATCCCTATCGAAAAAGCTGGCAGCTAACTCCACATTTGAGGTTGCATCCATTGCACATTTACCGGAACAAATCGCACTGGTCTCTTCTTCATGTCCCCAGGTAAGAGCTGCCTTTGGTGCTGCATTTTGATAAAGGTCAGCATAATATTGTATAGCCTGTTTTGTATTTTCGTTGAATTCGGGTAAACCGTTTATGCGTGCTTTTTCATTTTCTACAAAACCAAATAGCTCACTATACCATTCATATATTATCCACGCTCCTGACCGGGCTTGTAAAGAGGTGCCATAAACATTTTCCTGTTCATATTTTTGGGTAATAGCCTTGGAAATCTCCATATATTCACTCCAAGTCCATGCAGACTCCATGGTTTTTCCTGGCAACTCATAACCCAATGAATCAGCAACCGGTTTTACGATATTTTTACGGATGGTAAGCATGTGCGTATTACTCATGAAAGGCATACCATATAAAGAACCATTGTGTGGATATCTACCGAGGTAATCTTTTAATTTCGGAAGGATATCATTGAAATCGTAATTCTTCTCATAAGCTGTTGTATCTAAGACTCCAAGATAGTCTCTATCTGCAAAAGAGGGGATCCATATACAATCAGCCATAATGACATCATAATCCCCGCTTTTTGTTAGAAACTGTTGTTCTAATTTGGATTTCAAATCAGAATAAGGTAAAATCTCATATTTTACTTTTAAATCGGTTTCCTTTTCAAATTTGGGAATTTGCTCAATTAAAGCCTCACTGGCTGGGGCTTTGAATAAAGCTACTTTAATTGCTTCTGATTTCTTGTCTTTACAAGAACTTACTGCAAAAACAATAATCAATAACAATAAAATGTAGTGAATTTTCTTAATAGTTTTCATAATTGTTATATTTTAATGGTTCTTCCAAAATTACAATATCTGTCCAAATTTATTGGGTAGTTAGAACCATAAATTTCATTAAAATTAATATTTATTTAATCATTCAAAACAAAGTTTGCCAGATAGCCAATACAAATTAAACCAATAATGTAAATCAGGAAAAAATAAATTAAATTAATAATTTTTTTTCCGTGTAAGTTATCCTTATAGTTTAGTTTTTTAATATCAAATTTAAGTCCAAAAAAAATAAAACCTGTATATAATAATGCTCTAGCAAAACGACTCATAATTTGTTCTACTATGACCCAAGGATTATTTCTACTCTTAAATTTGGTATTAGATGATTGAGATATATATGGTATATGATAAATATTCTGGGTTACACAATTTAATATAAAAGTATTTATAATAACAAAAGTTAAAAAGAGAATGAATGTATTTAAAATTATTAATTCTTTTTCATAACCATAACCCCACCAGTTTTTTTTAAGCCAATTCTTAAAATGTCCCCATACTAAACTATAATTTCCGCTTTTTAAATATTTAAATTCTTGGTATTCCTTGTCTAGTTTTTCCACACTGCTTATAAAACCTTCTTTTTTTTGTTTATGAATGAGTTTTTGATAAACATTAGATTTTATCTCCGAGGGAGTTTCTTCTGGAAATAATAATTTAAATCTTTTGTAACGAAATCTTATTTTATTGATATCAGTATTTAATATTTTTATTTTACAAGGGCTGTTATTTTTCAACTTTGCACTGGTTAAATCAATTTCTTGATTGGTTTTTACATCAGATAAAATTAGAATGTCCGGTAGCGTTGCTTTTTGGAAATTTACTTTTGATGTAAATTCTGCATTTTTGAAATCTGCAATTGAATCAAACTTTACGTTAATAAAATAACTTGTTGAGTTAAAATAAGCTTTTCTAAAATCAACAACATTATTGAAAAATGAGTTATTGAATTTTACTGTAGAATCAAATTGTGCTTTATAGAAATCAGTTGCAGTTGTAAAACTAGAATTCTTAAAACTAGCATAAGAGTTAAATGTAGAATATCTAAATTGGGCATGTCTTAATGTGTTTCTTTCAAAAGCACATATAGAATTGAATTTTGAACTTTTAAATGTAAGTTTACCATTATTAATAAAAACACAATTGTAAAAATCCACTTTGTTATTGAAAACTTTATGCGAGAAATCAATATCAATAGAATCTTTAAAACGTTTGTTTACATAAATAATCCTTTTTCTTAATGTATCCTTTTTTATATTATTAAAATATGAATACTTAATATTCTCAGAATCATCTTTTTTAACACTTTTGTTTGAAGGTAAAATTTTTGAAGTATTAAGCCATAACAATAATCCTGTTCTACTAAACAAGTTATTTTTTTTCATATCAAATGGAATTGAAATAAAATCTGATGATAAAGCATAATAAGGTATATTATTATCATATTTAGCACCTTCTCCTATAAGAAATTGAAATATAAAAAACACAATCATTATTAATTTATTCATACTCATAATATTTTTTTACCACAATTAGCTTAAATTTAGTTAAACTGATTCAACTAAGACTTATGAATTATTCCTTTTTTATCTGCAAAATCAATTACTGTTTTCTTTTGAATTTCCAAAGTTTTTTTATCAATGGTATTCGAAGAGATAACAGAATCAATACTCCTGTTTTCCCCTGAAAAAAGATGCATATTATAGTAATCAAAGTTTTTTGTATTAATCGTAACACCGTATTTACCCGGATTATTCCAAATATCACTACCGGGGTAAGGGGTATAGACAGCAAGGTTTAGTGCATCAGGTTTTGCTTTCTTTAAAAATTCAATATCCCTTTCAGCAGTTTTTTGGCTCGTACCGGGTAAACCCACCATGAAAAACAGGCGCACTTTAATTCCTGCTTGATGGGCTTTTTCAATTGATTGAGCAATAGTTTCGGGATCTTGTTTTCTGTTCATAAGTCGCAATACATCCGGATCACCACTTTCCGCCCCATAGCTTATTTCCATACATCCCGCCCTATTCATCAATTTCAGCAACTCTTTATCTACAAGGGAGGACGCTGTAGAGCATCGCCAATATATATTAAGTTTTCTGTTTAATATTTCATTACAAATCTTTTCAACCCGCTCTTTTTTTAAAGTAAAATTGTCATCTTGAACTCTAAATTGTCTTATATTATGTTTATTGATACATTCATCAATTTCATCTACCACATTTTCAGCCGATCTGAACCTTACTTTTCTTTCCCACATTGCATTAGTGGAACAATAAGCGCAATCATAAGGGCATCCGCGACTCGTAATCAATCCAGTACTTCTGTCACTTCCATAATAAGCCCCAAAGGAAAATATTCGACCTCCTTTTACTCTGAATAAATCCCTGGCTGGAAAGGGAATGTTATCCAAATTATGAATAAAAGAAGCAGAATACTGTGATTTCATTATGCCGCTATCCTGGAAATCTTCTATTAAATCAATGAACGCATTCTCACCTTCGCCTAAAATCATGGAATTGAAAATATTAAAATCTATCAATTCAGGTAAAGAAGTAGGTCCTGGTCCTCCGATTATTATTTTTGATTGTGGATTCCTTTTTCTTAACTGAGTGGCTATATAATGGCTTGCCTTTAAATCTAAAAATGAAGCTGTTAGCCCATAAATATCTCCATAAGGTATTTTTTCTATGCTATTGTCATTTAATTCCAGTTCTCCCAAATCTGCCAAAGATACTTGGTATCCCTTTTTTCTGGTTTGAGAGGCAATATATGCAATACCCAAAGGCTGCTGTTCCGAAGGCGCCATGTGATAGGGTATCGGTGGTTTTATTAATACTATTTCCGGTAAAGTTTTAAATCCTTTCATTTTGATCTAAAATAATTAAAACTACTTACGTATTTTTATTATTTATGATGTGTTTATCTTTCTTTATTACATCCCTCTTATCAGTACCTGATAAGATCATACGAAATACAATAAATTTAGCATTATATTGCGAGCTATTTTTTATTGTATGCAATGTTTTTTCCACTCTTACAATATTACCTGGCACAACTTTCTGATTATTAAATTGATTGTTTTCTTTCCATAGAATATCTATTTCACCATCAATAATATAAATGGTTTCTTCAATAGCATCGTGATAATGCCATTTCTGCTCTACACCTGGCGGCATTTTGTTGTAATGGATTTCATATTCGGGGAAAATATAATAAGTAACAATTGTACCATCTTCTTTAGTATTAGTAATGCCATCCCTGATAATTTCCATTATTACATCTATTTATATTTCAGATATTATAAAATTTTTGTTTAGCCTTATTTATAAATCTAATATCCAATTTTTAATAATTATTATAGTATATGCTTTTAATTACTTTATTTATAGATGAATCTGAGTATTCTTCAATCAGTATATCGGGCTGATGTTCTTTTAATTCATTTACATCATAAACTCCTGTTGCAACAGCTACTGAATAGACATTTGCTTCCTTAGCTGCTTGTATATCTTTTGGAGAATCTCCGAAATAGTAAACATTATCCTTTTTTTGGAATTTAGAAGATGAAGAAGCTTTATCAATGGCATTTCTAATAAGCTTAGATCTGAGAATATCTTCATTCCCAAAACCCCCAAATTCGAAATAATCCATAATCCCCGCTTTGTTTAATTTCATTCTAGCGACCTTCTCAATGTTTCCGGTAACCAATCCTATCAATTCGCCTTTTGCCCTAAAGATATCAAGTAGATTTTTTACTCCCTGTAAAGGTTCAGCATAATAGTCATCCAAATTATCAGCAAATTTTTCAATAATAGTGTCAATACATTTATTAAGGTATTGTTTAATATAATATCTATTTAGGTTAGCTTCAGTAAGTGCATCTATTATAATTTGCTGATCTGTTTTCCCTTGAATAATTCTCCAATCGATATTAACATTAATTTTATACACTTCTTTAATAGCTTGCATTTTAATATTTTCATAAAATGCTTCTGATGATCTTTTGAATTTTCCTTTTATTAAGGTTCCATCAATGTCTAAAAGGATTAAATTATTCATAGGCTAATATCATTAAGTAAATAAGTAACTACCCTAAATATCATTCAAAATAAAAAAAGTGTTTTTAAAATTCCTAATGTTAATAAAATGAATTATTAACAAGGACTTTTTATTATTCCTCTCCCAAAAACCCATTACCTTTAATCTCCCCAAAAGGATTATTATGCAGGCAAATGCCAACTAAAGTGCGGGATTTTGTTACGGGAAGGTGGGTATCATCTGTAAGGCGGAAGCATTGCTGGATGCCGGAGTGGAGCTGTATTGCCTCGGTCAGATAGTGCATAGCGAAGAGGAGTTGAAGCGTCTGGAGCAAAGAGAGATTGGAGTATTTTTCTTTTCATAATCCTAATTTTCGTTTATTTCCACTGTGAACTTATTTCAGGACAAGTCGCTTAAACAACAACGCACTTAAACCCCCCAAACACCTCCATTCCTTCCAATAACAAATCCCCCCTACTCAAACCGGATAGCCTTCACCGGGGAAATACCGCTGATAATCATGGAGGGCACAATCATCATCAGGTAAGATACGGCGAGGGTACCGGCATTGATCCATAGCAAATCCATAATTTGGAGGTTGATGGGGACAACGCTTACAAAATAGGACTCCTGGGGGAGGGTGATGAGGCCGAAGTAGTCCTGGACGAAAGCCAGAAGCAGGGCTGCTATATTGCCGATAATCAACCCGCGAATCACAATAAATGTAGCATTGTAAAGGAAGACTTTTCGTATACTCTTATTTTTCATGCCCAGGGCTTTCAGAATGCCTATCATGTTGGTGCGCTCCAGGATGAGGATGAGCAGGGTACTGATCATGGTGATGGAGGCTACCAAAATCATGATAATGAGAATGATGACAACATTCATATCCTGTAGCTCCAGCCAATCAAAGATTTCCGGGTGCAACGATTTAATGGACTGAATATTTAAATCATAGGGAATTTCCTTATAGAGCTTTCTCCCGGTTTCATTCAATTTGTCGAAATCATTAACCAGAACCTCAAAACCGCCTACTTCGTTTTCTTCCCATCCATTGAGCTTCTGAATATGGCGTATATCACCGATCACGAATTTTTTATCAAAATCCACCAGCCCCGTTTCATAAATTCCCGAAATGGTAAACTTCCTGCCTCGCTGATGCTTGCCGATGATGAAATACATCCTTAATTCCTCGCCCACATCCAGCTTGAGTTTTTTACTCAATGTTTTGGAAATCAGCACTTCGTTTGAGGCTTCATTTTCCGGGAACTGCGGAATATCGCCCTGCTTGATTTTATCCTCAAAAAAGCTCCAGTCATAGTCCCTGCCGGCTCCTTTAAGAGCCACCCCCTGGATTTGATTTTTCGTTTTTATAATGCCGGCCTTCATGGCAAAAATCTGGATGCGCCGGATATTTCCAATATTGACATCGGGGTAGAAATCCTGCTGCGTGGAGACCGGGTCCCGCTGATAAGATTGATTGGATTCAAAACGGGAGATTTGGAGATGGGAGCCAAAGCCCACTACCTTGTCCCTGATTTCCTGTTGAAAACCTGTGACAATGGCTACGGAAATAATCATGACACTTATACCCAGGACAATGCTGAGGATAGCGATACGTATGATAGGGCGGGAATAGTTAAAACTGTCCTTTGAAAGTGTCTTTCGGGATATGAATAATTCTGTATTCACCTTTTATTTCTTTAATATTGCACAAAATTTTGCTATGCGAAAATACCAATTTGTTTTGATATTGATAGCGGTAACGCTCATCAAGATTTCACCGCTCCAGGGACAAAATCAATACAGCAGTGATATAACCCCCGCAGCTGAGCGTATCTGGATTTATCTCCCTTTTATCGGGGATAAGCCTTTTGCGGTGGTGGCCAATCATACTTCAATGGTCGAAGACACGCATCTTGTGGATACCCTGGTGGGGATGAATTACAATCTTAAAAAAATATTCAGTCCCGAGCACGGCTTCCGCGGGAAAGCCGATGCCGGAACCTATCTTTATAATTCGACGGATACGGTAACCGGTTTGCCCGTAATATCGCTCTATGGCGATAACAGGAAACCGAAGCACCGCCATCTTGAGGATGTGGATATTGTCCTTTTTGACCTCCAGGATGTGGGCGCCCGCTTTTACACCTATTTTTCGACCCTCACCTATGTGATGGAAGCTTGTGCGGAAACGAACACCAGGCTTGTCGTCCTTGACCGCCCCAATCCCAATGGATTTTATGTTGACGGGCCGATGTTGGAACCCGGCCATGAGTCATTTGTCGGGATGCATCCGATCCCCGTGGTACATGGTATGACGGCTGCCGAATACGCTCAGATGGTGAATGATGAAGGCTGGATAAACGGTGACTGTGATTTGATATGGGTATTGGCTGAAAATTATACCCATGACAAATACTACAAACTTCCTGTAAAACCATCGCCCAACCTCCCTGATATGGCCTCGGTCTATTTGTATCCGTCGCTGTGCTTTTTTGAAGGAACAACGGTAAGCGTAGGCCGGGGAACAGAACATCCTTTTTCCATTTACGGCCATCCCCGGCTTGATTACGGGGATTATACGTTCGTGCCGCAGCCCAACGAAGGAAGCCGGCATCCTAAATTGCAGGGCGAAGAATGCCGCGGGGAAAAGCTGGTTGATTACGGGCGCAGTTTCCAGGAGAAACCCCATCAGTTGAACCTGGAGTGGCTGATTAAAGCCTATCACTCCCTGAAAGGAGAAGGGGAATTCTTTAATTCCTATTTTGATAAGCTGGCGGGCTCTTCCCGTTTGCGCCAACAAATCAAAAAGGGCATGACGGCCGAGCAAATACGCGAAACGTGGGAAGAAGATTTAAAGGAATTCAGACAACTGCGTAAAAAGTATCTTTTATATCCTGACTTTGAGTGATGTCAGTGGTAAAGTCAGACAGTAATGAAGCAATGAAAATCGCAGAAATCTTAGTTTTTTATACCTTTATCTGAAATTATAGGATTATGGCATCAGTTACGCTTCTCATACTGGCTGTTGGAGTCACAGCATTGATAAGCTGGGTAATCTTTTCTTTTTTGCTGAAAAGTAGGTTTAGGAAGAAATGTGATGAACAAACAGCGGAACTCCGCCATCAGATTACAACGTTGAACACAAAGCTTGAAGTGAGCCAAAATCAGTATCATCACGTCAAAAAGGAACTGGACGAAAAAAAGGAAGAGCTGCATAGCGAGCAGGAGCGTTCGTTTGAGCTCGGGCGCAAACTTTCGGCCAAAGAGAGCGAATTGCAAAACAGGGATAAAAGGCTGGAAGAAAAAAACAAGGAATATGATGAAATCCGGAAGAAATTCACCACCGAGTTTGAAAATATTGCCTCCCGGCTTTTAAAAAACAACTCCCGCGACTTTGCCGATGCCAACCAGAAAAAGCTCGACGAGATCCTTTCCCCTTTGAAAGAGCGCATTGAGAAATTTGAAAAAACAGTCAGCGAAACTCATCAGCACAATATAAAAGAACAGTCGAGTCTCCGTACGGAGCTAAAAAACCTGTATGAGTTAAACCAGCGTATGGCCGATGAGGCCAATAATCTTACGCGGGCCCTGAAGGGAGATGTCAAGAAGCAGGGGAACTGGGGCGAATTGTTGCTGGAAAAAGTGCTGGAGCGTAGCGGCCTGGAGAAAGATGCCGAATATAAGCGGGAAGTTTCCCTGACAGGCAATGACGGGGATACCTACCGTCCCGATGTGGTCGTCTTCCTGCCCGATGACAAGCATGTTATCATTGATGCCAAAGTCTCATTAACAGCCTACAACGACATGGTGGAGGCTGAAACCAATGAGGAGCGACAAAAACACCTCAAGCGCCACACGCTGTCGATTCGCAATCACATCAAAAGCCTTGGTGAAAAAGAGTATCACCTCTCTGATAAACTGGATACTCCGGATTTTGTGTTGCTTTTCTTACCGATTGAGTCAGCCTTCAGCGTGGCGCTGCAGAATGACAAAGAGCTGTTTTCCTATGCCTGGGAACGGAAAATTGTTATCGTCAGCCCCACGACGCTCCTGGCTACACTTAAGACCATAGCTTCTTTGTGGAAGCAGAAAAAGCAGACCCACAATGCACTGAAAATCGCCCGCGAAGGCGGGAAACTCTACGATCGTATTGCTGCGTTCCTTACCGAGTTTGAAAAACTGGAAAAACCTATCAAACAAACCGAAAACTCGTATTATGAGCTAAAAAATAAACTGTCAGGGTCCCAGCAAAGTATATCGCGTACAGCCCAGCGCCTTAAAGAGCTCGGGGCTAAAACCAGTAAGGATATTCCGGGAAATTATCTCAATGAATTGGAGGAGGAACAATGAGAAAAGTCTTTTTCATACCGGTAATTGCGTTTATTGGCTTAGCAGCCGTGATGGTTCTGAACAGCTGTATATCAACCAATAAGCTTACAACGCGAAATTACGACCACTTGTATAAAAGAACATCGACGGCTACCCAATTCCGGGGAAGAGTACTTCATCAATCCGATAGCAGCTCGCTTTATATCTTCAGGATTTATCTCCCGGGACTCAAATATGAAAAGGAGAAGGATGAAGATAACTACTCGGCCACCTATTCGCTTTTTTATGAAATCTATTCCTCCTATACCTCCAATGAATTGGTCGACACCTCCACCGTGGTCTATGAGGACTCTTTGTATTTCGGGCGGGATAAATTTTTGACGCATCAAATCGTCTTACCCGCCAATGAAGGCTTGAAAGGACATATGGAAATTACTTTCACAGATAAAAATTCCGGTAAAAAGCTTCGCAGGTATTATCGCGTAAACAAAAGGAAAAAGCCCGGTCAGCAGAATTTTTTATTCCGCACAGCCAACCAACGGGTTCACTTCTCTCACTTTAGCAGGTACTATAAAGAGTACCAGGTTCAATACCGTAAGAGCCGGGATGAGCTTATGGCGGATCTATTTTCGGCCGATGCCTTCTCCATTGCCGCTCCTCCTTTTGTACCCAACCTGGAAAGTGAAAGCGGGTTAGATAAACAAGAAACCACCTCGCTGCCGAACAACCATATCAAAGTATCGAAAAAACCGCTTTTGTATCATATCAAGACCCGGAACTCGCAACAAGCAACGGGCTTGTTTTATACCGCGCCCGGTGATTTTCCCAAAGTCAGCTCATTAGAGACGAGAATCAATGCCCTGCGATACATTACTACGAACAAAGAGTATACAACCATCCAAAGGGCGTCCGATCCCAAAGCTGCCCTGGAAGATTATTGGTATAAAGCCGGTGGCGATTCGAGGCGGACATTTAACCTAAGAGAAAAATATTACGAAAGGGTGGAAATGGCCAATATCCTGTACACCTCCTATAAATCCGGATGGAAAACGGACCGCGGCATGTTGTATATTGTTATGGGGCCGCCCGACATCGTTCATTTCTTTGAAGACAGCGAAGAATGGATTTACGGTAAACCGGGAAATATCGAATCGCTAAAATTTCGTTTTGAACGCAGTACAGAACCCTTCGCTTTTAATAATTTTGTCCTGGAAAGAAAGGAAGAATACAGGCTGCCCTGGTACAAGGCGGTGGAAAAATGGAAAAAATAGATCATGAAAACTAAGACCGAATTACTTTACGGAATAAGGCCGGTAATAGAAGCGATTGAGAGCGGCCGTGAACTGGAAAAAATCCTTCTCCGGAAAGGCCTGAAAGGGGAGCTGGTTTCGGATTTACGCGCCCTGGCAAAGGAGAGAATGATTCCCATACAACCCTTACCCCCGGAAGCTTTGAATAAGGTGACGGGAAAGAATCACCAGGGGGTGATAGCCTATATCGCCCAGGTGACCTATGTTGACCTTGAAGAAGTGTTGATGCGGAGATTTGAGGAAGGACGGGCCCCGTTGGTGCTGGTTTTGGACCATATCACGGATGTACGTAATTTTGGCTCTATTGCCCGCACGGCCGAATGTGCGGGAGTGGACGTGATTGTTACGGCCGCAAGGGGAGGGGCCATGATTAACGCCGATGCCATAAAAACTTCGGCAGGGGCATTGCTGAAAATCTCTGTCAACAGAAGTTTTAACCTCGCCAAGAGCGTTGACTTACTCAAGGGCTATGGGGTGCAGGTAGTAGCCTGCACTGAAAATAACGGGGAGCTCTACTACGAAAATGATTATTCCAAACCCACAGCTGTTGTTCTGGGTTCAGAAGATAAGGGAATCGAAGCCACCCTCCTGCAAAAGGCCGATGCTTTTGCCAAAATTCCTTTGATGGGTTCGATAGATTCGCTGAATGTATCGGTAAGTAATGGCATCGTCCTTTATGAAACTGTCAGGCAAAGATCGTAACAACAGGAAAAAAAAAGTATGAATAAACTGAAAACGTATCTCCCTCTTGCGATAATTCTTGTCATTGCTTCGGTAGTACGCTTTTACCATTATGATGCCTGGTCGCTGAGTAATGATGAATTAAGCGCTATATTACGCCTTCACTTTGATTCTTTCAGCCAATTGATTGAAGGAGGTGTGAAGGTGGATGGGCATCCGGCCGGGGTACAAGTGTTTTTGTTCTACTGGACGCAATTGTTTGGTTTATCGGCTACCGCCGTGCGCTTGCCTTTTGTGCTTATGGGTATTTTCTCGGTAGTTTTGGGGTATATTATTGCCCGGCGCTGGTTTGGGAAAACGCCTGCTTTGTATGCAGGGCTTGCCATGGCACTGCTGGAATTTTCCGTCTTGTACAGCCAGGTAGCTCGTCCTTACATATCGGGGTTGTTTTTTATTCTATTGACCGTTTACTTTTGGGATGGTCTTACTTTCAGAAATAAGCCAAAACGGACTTATGCTATATTGACAGGACTGGGCTATGCATTGGCTATGTACAATCATTATTTCAGCTTCCTGACCGTATTCGTACTGGGCATTATTGGATTGTTTTATG
This sequence comes from Bacteroidales bacterium, assembly GCA_021740175.1. Taxonomy (GTDB): domain Bacteria; phylum Bacteroidota; class Bacteroidia; order Bacteroidales; family JAIPAH01; genus JAIPAH01. The sequence goes on along the minus strand of JAIPAH010000005.1, from coordinate 25,943 downwards.
TGAAAAAAGAAAGGCTGTGGCCTTACCTGCTGGCAGGTATTATAGCGGTGGTCTTATTTTTACCCCATATTCCCATCACCCTTCACCATCTGTCTATCGGCGGCGTGGGCGGCTGGCTCGGGAAGCCGTCCGGGGTCTGGATTTTTAATCATTTGGTATACGTCTTCAACGAATCGAGGTTTTTACTGTTTGTTTCTTTAGTTATCGTGGCAGCTACGTGTATTTATGCCAACCAAATACCCCGATGGACAAAATATCACACGATATCATCAGCACTTTTCTTAACAGTGTTCGTTATCGGGTTTGGCTATTCACACTTAGTAGACCCCGTATTGCAAAATTCCACCATGATTTTCGTTTTTCCCTTTTTGCTATTTATGATTTTTTCGTGGGTCAAAAGCAACAAAGTATCGCGATATCTCATCTATTTACTGGCAGCTTTTCTTTTAATACCCCCCGACGGGATTACCGGTTTTTATAAAGAACAGCATTTCGGCGAATTTGAGGGTGTCTCGGAACGTTTTATTCAATGGAACAGGGAATACGGCGACGAAGAAGTGTCCAATATCCTTGTGGTTAATGATCCCTATTACATCAAATATTATTTTGATGGGAACAAGGTGGAGTTTGATAAGGTTTTATATGGAGAGGAGGGAGAACTGGATGACTTGTCGAATTATCTTGCTGATACACAAGATTCAAAAGTATGCTATGCCCGGACCAGACCCTTCAACCCGCAGGTATATGATATCATAAGGGGGTATTTTCCATTGGTAATAGAAGATAAAAACTATGGCGACCTTTCCCGGATTACACTTTTTTCCGAAACAGAAGGTCAAATATATGACTCGGTGTTCAGGAAGAGATTCACTCCGGATGTGTTGGTTTACGAAGATTTTTCCGATAAGGAAATGGATTTGGATATCAATACGGAAAATATCGTTGACACATTGGGTAAGAAAGCATATCGGGTCGGAAGTCAACAAAAATATGATTTGAATTTTTCCGGGAATTATGAATTCGGCAGCCAAGGAATTAATGAAATTGCGGTCCGGGGGAAACTGTTTTCCGGCCAACCCCTTTCAAAAGCTATGTTGGTTGTATCCCTTACAAATGATGAAGGGGAGCAGGTATTCTGGAAAGGAATGCCTTTGAAACATTTTTCCAGGAGGCCGGAGGAATGGCAAGACATCATCTTTACCCCCGAAACGGATGAAATGTCTTTGGCCGATTATTCATTAAAAGTGTATATTTGGAACCGCAAAAGCGAAACCTTGCTTATGGATAAGCTGTCAATATCAGCTTATGGGTATTGATTTTCGTTATAAACTAAAATAAATATGAAGAAGATAGCCTTTACAGGGATAATAGCAATATTAGCGCTGCTTTTTGTTGCTTGTGAGCAAACGGAAACAAAATATTATTCGAACGGAAATAAAAAAGCGGAACTTCAGCTTAAGGGTGGTGAATATCATGGAAAATGCACCTGGTATCACGATAATGAAAATTTGAAGATGGTCGCTGAATACGATGAAGGGCAGCTTGACGGGAAAGTTGCCCGGTATTTTTACGATGGGGACAAAAAAGCAGTGGAGCATTATAAAAATGACAAGCTTAATGGCAAATCGATAAAATATTTTTCCAACGGACAAAAGAAAAGGCTTGAGACCTACAAAAACGATACGCTTCACGGCGAATACAAGGAGTGGTATCGTAACGGGCAACTCAAAATTTGGGGAGCTTTTCAAAATGGGTTGTATTCCGGAAAATGGGTATGGTGGAGTGGATATGGGACGAAGACCGGGGAAGCCGAATATAAAAACGGGGACGGTGTTCAGGTTTCATGGTATCCCAACGGGAAAAAGCAAAGGGAAATACCCTATAAAAACAACGAGAAGCATGGAAAAGCTATTCATTATGACAAAAGCGGAGAAGTCAATAAAATCATTATCTATGACGAGGGAAAGGTAGTTGAAGAGAAAGAAGGGGCTATCCAATAAAACCATATAAAATGATATTCAGTGACTTTTTACCCTTAAATTTCCTGAAGGGAAGGCCCTGAATATCATTGAATCTCGTTTTTTGAATGGAGTTTCCGGTTCTTTTAGCATCAAGTTTTGTGTTTTTTTGGACAGCTTCATAATTTATAATCAATCAACAAATTATTTTTCCGAATTTTGCGGAAGTTCTTTGACAACATGCTTGCATAAGCATTTAATTTTTAGCTAGTTATGCAATCGTTTTCGATCCATGGAGATCCTGATAATCAAAGAGACTAATCTTTGACAAAAGTTTGGTAGAATTCATGGGAAGTTTATACCTTTGCTTTTGTTAATAAAATAACAATGTTAATATTTTAACGTAGTAATATCAATTTGGAAACATAAAAAAGTTGAAGCAATGGACATTGAAAAAGTAATGAGTAACCTGGAGCAAAAGCACCCGGGTGAAGGAGAATATTTACAAGCAGTACGTGAAGTGTTGGAAACACTTGAAGACGTATTAAACGAGAATCCACAGTTTGAGAGCAAAAACATCGTCGAGCGATTAATAGAACCTGATCGCGTGCTCACCTTCAAAGTACCCTGGGTAACGGATAATGGTAAAGTGGAAGTAAACATTGGTTACCGTATCCAGTTTAACAATGCCATTGGCCCTTATAAAGGCGGTTTGAGATTTCACCCCAGCGTTAATCTCAGCATCCTCAAGTTTCTGGGTTTCGAACAGATCTTCAAAAATGCCCTCACCACCTTGCCCATGGGTGGAGGTAAAGGCGGATCGGACTTTAACCCCAAAGGCAAATCGGACGACGAAATTATGCGCTTCTGCCAGTCCTACATGCTGGAGCTCTGGAAAATGATTGGCCCCGAAACCGACGTGCCTGCAGGTGATATCGGCGTTGGCGGACGTGAAATCGGCTACCTTTATGGAATGTATAAAAAACTGGCCCGCGAAAATACGGGCGTGCTGACCGGCAAAGGGCTTAACTGGGGCGGTTCTCTCATTCGCCCTGAAGCTACCGGGTTTGGCACGGTATATTTTGCCCAGGAAATGCTGAGAACCCGCGATGATAACTTTGAAGGTAAGACCGTAGCGCTTTCGGGTTTTGGTAACGTCGCATGGGGTGCAGCTCAAAAAATTAATCAACTGGGAGGTAAAGTGGTTACGCTTTCCGGCCCTGATGGTTATGTTCATATCCCCGACGGGCTCAACGATGAAATGATAGATTATATGCTGGAACTGCGAGCCTCCAACCAGGACATCGTCAAACCTTTCTCCTACGAATTCCCCGATGCCCAGTTTCATGAAGGTAAACACCCCTGGGAAGCTAAGGTAGATGTGGCCATGCCTTGTGCCACTCAAAATGAGCTTAATGAAAAAGATGCTGAGACGCTGGTAAACAACGGTTGCATTTGTATTGCTGAAGGCGCGAATATGCCGTCAACCCCTGAGGCCATCGAAGTATTTGATGAAAACAAAGTATTTTTTGGGCCCGGGAAAGCTGTAAATGCCGGAGGCGTCGCTACTTCGGGACTGGAAATGACACAAAATTCCATGAAATTGAATTGGGGACGCGATGAGGTAGATGAGCGCCTGCAGAAAATTATGCGGGACATTCATAACCAATGCCAAAAGTATGGAACTGAAGAAGACGGTCATATCGACTACGTAAAAGGAGCGAATATTGCCGGCTTCCTCAAGGTTGCCAACGCAATGCTTGAGCAAGGCGTAGTATAATATCATCTTTGGTTTGTTATTTGATTAGGGCCGCCCTGGTAGCAGTACCGGGGCGGTTTTTTTTATCCTTTATCGTGTTTTGAAAATAAAGGTTATAAGCTGCTCATGAGTTCTGGAACTAATGTTTGAATGTGGGGGTCGCAGCCAGAGGCTGCAAGAATTCCGGGTCAAAACGAAGACGTTTTGACTAACCTTTCTAACGTTGATTGCACGGCCTATACGTTAGATTAGAGAAAACATGGATAGGAGTAATTTCATGTTTTTCCTTAATAAAGGTACAGCTCGCGCGCGAATGCTTCGCGTGCGGCCCCTTCTTTGCGTCTGTGACGCATTGGTGTAAGTCGCTTAATTTGTTTTATAATGCTTAAGCTCCGCAATGGCGTTACAAACGCAAAGACTATTTGCCACGGGGACGTCCAAAAAGGTAACTATTTACCGTTAAAGTAATTTGGTAAAGTCCAATTAAAAATCGAAACTCAATGATATTCAGCAACTTCCCTTCAGGGAAATTAAGGGTAAAAGTTGCTGAATATCCTATTATAAAGCTTTTGGGATGGCCCCGCGGCAGCTTGATCAATAAACCAGCCATCTGAACGAGTTCGGATTTTTTGAACACCTCGGAAAATTCAAAAGAGCTACTTCATTTTGCTTTCCCCTTTGTTAAATTCCCGGAGTTTGATGGAGGTGATTAATTTTTTGGTATAGAGCGGAAAATCGGCCTTCATCATCCAATCATAATAAGCGGGATTCTTTTTGAAAACATCCCGAACCGCCCGGCCTTTATGTTTACCAAAATTGAAAATTTCTACCCCGTTTTCATCATAAATGATTTGTCCTACAAGATCAGCACTCCTGTGGTAGTGGGAGAACTCATGCAGCGTATTGGTATCATTTTGTACGGGATAGGTTTTATTGCCCTTTTTGTCATGGTAAGGTTGTTCATGATAGCGCTCCAGCTGGGCTTTAAGGATTTCGTAAGTAGCAATAGTGTCCGCTTCGGCACTATGGGCATTCGACAAATCTTTCTCGCAATAAAAGCGATAGGCGGCATGCAAAGTCCGCGGCTCCATTTTATGAAAAATATTCTGAATATCGATCACCCGACGGTTATCAATGTCAAAATCCATATCCGCCCTGAGAAATTCTTCCACTAATAGCGGCACATCGAATTTCAGGCAATTATATCCGGCAAGATCGCAGTTTTTTAAGAATTGATTGATCTCACCGGCTACTTGCGGAAAAGTTGGGGCGTCTTTCACATCTTCATTCGTGATACCGTGAATAGCTATGGTTTTTTCCGGTATAGTTATTTCGGGGTTAATTCTTTTGGTATAAGTCTCCTGGGTATTATCAGGGTATACTTTCAGAATACTTATCTCCACGATTTTATCCTTCCCCACATCCGTACCGGTGGTTTCCAAATCAAAAAAAGCGAGCGGTTTTGTCAGCTTAAGATCCATAGTTTCATTTAATTAAAAAGCTTTGCAAGTGGGGGCAAAGATAAAAAAATTTCCCTTGCAAAGCTTCGTTTTTTTCTTCTCTGAAAAATTCTACATGTTGCGTTCGGTATCGAAATTCTCCAGGTAATGCTTAACCCGGTTCAGGAACATACCACCCATGGCACCGTCGACAACTCTATGATCAAAGGTGATGGATAAAATGGTGATATGGCGAATTCCTATCATATCGCCGGCCTGGGATTCCACAACCACCGGTTTCTTTTGAATAGCACCTACTCCAAGAATAGCCACTTCAGGCTGATTAATGATGGGGGAGCCCGTAATGTTATTGAAAGAACCAAAATTCGTGAGCGAGAAGGTGCCGCCTGAAATTTCATCCGGGGTCAGTTTCCTGTCCCTGGCTCTTTTAGCCAAATCATTGACACTCTTTGTCAGTCCCAGGAGATTTTTCTGGTCGGCATCTTTGATAACCGGAACAATCAAGTTTCCGTCGGGCAAAGCCGTTGCCATGCCAATGTTGATTTTTTTGCGTTCAATAATATTGTAGCCATCTACGGAAGCATTCACCCGAGGATAGTCTTTCAGGGCTTTAGCGGCTGCTTCAAGGAAGATGGGCGTAAAGGTGATCTTTTCGCCTTCCCGTTGCTGGAAGTCTTTCTTAACCTTATTTCTCCAGTTCACGATCTCGGTCATATCTACATCGATAAACATGGTTACGTGCGGCGAGACGTGCTTGGAAGTAACCATATGATCGGCAATCATGCGGCGCATGCGGTCCATTTCAACGATATTATCGCCTTCCCATGATTGCACTTTGGGAGCTTGTATGGTTTGCGCGGCTCCTGAAGGTTGAGAAGCAGCAGCGGGTTGGGAAGCGGGTGCTTCTTTCGGGGCTGCCGGTTCGCCGGTAGCAGCCGCTTTGCCTTTTTCGCCTCTTTTTTCAATGTAATCCAGGATGTCACGTTTGGTTACTCTTCCTTCCTTGCCGCTTCCTTGTATGGCCTGAAGTTCTTCAACGCTGACATCTTCTTTCTGGGCTATACTTCTTACAAGGGGAGAGTAAAAGCCACTCAGGGATTCGAAGTCCTTGGCCGAATAATTCTTGATGTCAGTCTCAGATACAGGCACCTGTCCTTTTTCAGGCTCTGCGGATTCTTCTTTTTTCTCTTCCTTGGCAGGGGAAGCCGCGGACTTTTCCTCGGTCGCTTCTTCTTCACTTTCTTCGCCTTCTTCTCCTTCTACCGACATTTCAGCAATGACTTCTCCGACAGCTACCGTATCGCCTTCATTGTAAAGAAGTTTTTTGATAGTGCCTTCAACCGGGGAGGGAATTTCCGAGTCCACTTTATCGGTTGCTATTTCAGCAATCGAGTCATCTTCTTCGACGGTATCGCCTTCTTTTTTCAGCCATTTAGTGATGGTTGCTTCAATAACACTCTCGCCCATTTTGGGCATCACTATTTCATATTTTGCCATAGTTTTATAGTTAAGTAATAATTCTGATCTCTATTCAATTCGTGAATGCAACTTTTTAACAAATCATCAAACAAAATGTTTATCATATTTGCATGACCTTTACCGGCCCAATTCCCTATAACCGCGATATATAATATTCAAATCATTGTATACATTGTAGTTGCGTGCATACAACAAGTTCAGTCGCCGGAGGGTTTCCCCGTTCAATGAATTCAGTTTAACATTATCGGCCGGTGAAAGGATTCCGGATTTCAAATGCGGAAGGTTAAAGGTCTCCATTCCTCCGGAGTCGGCGTAACCCACCAATGTTTTTTTTCCGGCTATAACTTTAAGCATATTGGAGAAAAACCTTAAGGGCTTTTTGACCAGGAATATATTCACCGGCGTGCTAATCAATAAAGCAGTTGCCAGCACGAAATCCAGCAAGCGCTTATTTCTTCTATTATTGGGCTTGGATATGGAATTGATATCAATGATATACAAATCGCCGGTAGTACTGATTGAGTTACTGCCGATAATGCTATAGCTTTCGGGTGGAGCTATTTTATAATCCACTTGCATACCCTGCAGCGAAGACATCTGGTCGATAATGTCCTGGGCGGGAATATCATCGGCACTGAAGATGATTTCATTGATGCCATAAATCGTGATAATATCGCGGATTTGTGATAGACTTCCCAGGTACCCATGATTATCGGGCACAGCTTTTGAAGGACTTACAAGGCCGATAAATCCGGGCCGACTGTAGGTTTTGCGAATCAGGTCGGAGATACGTTCACTTTCTTGCTCGTTGGCTACGATGATAAAGCGGCGGGAGTCTTCAGTTCCCATTTGGAAATTTTTCACTCGCAGGAAGCGGGCAATGTATCGAAGCCCGATACTCGCCATGCTCCCCCATAAAGCTCCGAAGACAATTATTGCCCGCGAAAAACGATATTCCTCACTCAAGAGCCCATAACCGGCAAGGATGATGATGGTTCCCACCAGGTATCCCCGCAATATTTTATACCGGTATACCGGCTTATCATATCCCCCGCTTAAAAACACTGAAAAGAGCCAAATCAAAATATAAGCAGGAAGCATGATATAGACAAGGTGCGGAGGAAACTGCCCTTCTCCTCCGGAAAATATGACCTTGCTCTCCCACAAATTTTTTATAGCGATAATTCCCCCTGATAAAACCACGGCATCCAGTAAGGGAAAAAGCCCCTTAGTCCAGAAACGACTTAGGATAGCCAGGAAAGCCCTGAAATAAACGGCCATATTAATAAAAAAGGAAAATATTGAGGCTTTTTGTCTGGAAAAATGTTTCCGGGCAAAAATGACCATAGCCTGGTAAAAGACGAAAATATAATTAAGGCTCCCTTTTTTTGTGCTTTCTCCTTTATAATGGATGATACGTGCTTTTGGGAAATAGTAATTCTTATATCCGGCTTTGAGAATGCGATACGACAAGTCGATGTCCTCTCCGTACATGAAAAATGTCTCATCGAGTAAACCTACGGTATCGAGGGCTTCCTTCCGCAATAACATAAAAGCTCCGGCAAGCACGTCGACTTCATGAATTTCATTTTGGGGAAGATGCCCTAGATGATATCGTGAGAAACGTTTGGAATGTGGGAATAAACGGGAAAGCCCGAAAATTTTATAAAAGGCGACTTCCGGTGTGGGCAGGCCTCTTTTGGATTCGGGCAGAAAATGTCCCTTACCGTCCACCATTTTTACTCCCAATCCCCCGGCTTCAGGGTGTTTATCCATAAAATCCGTCACATCCCTGAAGGTGCTGTGCTCCACAATAGTGTCCGGATTTAAAAGAAGGATGTATTCACCGGAGGCTTGCCGCATAGCCTGGTTGTTTGCACGGGAAAAACCAATGTTCTCCTTGTTAGCAATTAGCCGGACTTCAGGAAATTTTTCCTCGACCATTTTCACCGACCCATCTACCGATGAATTGTCAACAACAAAAGTCTCCATCGGTAGATTCTCCGAAGCTTTGCGCACAGAATGGAGGCATTGCTCAAGGAAATGCCGTACGTTGTAATTGACAATGATCACCGAAAGCTTCATGCAACGGAATTTTAAAGCAAAAATACGATAATATAGGAAGAATACAATGTACCGGTATACTTTTACGTCATTTTCGGATTCCGCTATTATGCCGTAAAAAATAAAATTTACAACCTAATTTGAAGCAAAAAACGTTCTAATTGGATTTTATCCGAGGTCAATTTAATTAAACTAAATAAAAATTATTAATTTTATGGATTAAATGTGAATTTTAAAAAAGATAAATGGGATATGGATCGAGATATAATAACACAAGAAGTTGAAAAATTGAGAGCCTTTTTCCAAAAAGACGGGGGTGATATCGAACTCGTGCAAATCAATGATGACAATGAGGTTTATCTGAAATTAAAGGGGCAATGTCGTTCTTGTCCTGTCAATAAAGGGATTACCGGAGAAGGAGTAGAAGCTATTCTTAAGGAGAAAGTTCCGGAAGTAAAAATCGTTTATCTGGATAAAAGATGAGAAAAACAAAGGTTATTTCCAGAAGGCGATCATTAAAATTTTAAAAGACCATAATTTAGAATCGGTTTTAATGGGCGGTAGTATTAAATTCATTATCTTTGAGCTCAGTGTTTAACCTAAAAAAATGAGTTATGGCAGTTTTTATAAATGAAGAATGCATTAATTGCGACGCATGCGTTGAGGAATGCCCGAACACGGCAATCTACCCCGGCGGTGAACCTTACACCCTGGCAGAAGGAACCAGTCTGCAGGACGATACTGAAAAAGAAGCCTTAGCAGAGGACATTTATTACGTGGTTCCGGAAAAATGCACCGAATGTGTTGGGGCACATGATGAACCTCAATGCATCGAAGTTTGCCCGGTTGACGCAATCGAAAAGGATCCTAATAATGAGGAAACTCAGGATCAACTTCAGGCTAAGTATGAAAAGCTTCATGCCTAGTTAATTAAGCCAACCGGATAAGAATATATTGTTCAAGGTAACGGAAAAGGCTGTTTTATTAGGGAAGGGACAAATGACAAAACTACGACTTCCCTTTTAGAGCAGCCTTTTACTTTTTTTTTCTGCTCCCCGCCGGGTATTTCAATAAGCGTATTTTAGATTACATATTTTGCTATTAGTGCTATTAGAATCGAATTGCTAACGTAATTAACTGCTTTTTGGATTTTGAAATACACTATCATCTCCGGGTATATATTTACAGAGGATAATAAGTTCGGTCAAAGTATTGTAAAAAGCACAAAGCACATAGTGAGACTCCATACCGGGATATCTTTCCCTCCCGTAAAAGTACTACATCTTTTGATACGTTACTAATGAAGCGAGTTATAAAATTCCGGACGCTTATTTTTTTACCAAATTCATCGCTTATATGGTTAATTTTTTTTGTCATATTTGAGGAATTAAAAATTTGCGGATGACTCAGCAGCTAATCATTGCCATACAATATCACAGAGTGCTCGGGTATATTTTCAAGCCGTTTTTGGCTGAATATAACCCCGAAATAGAAGCGTGGAAGATTCAGGATAACCTTACCGCGCAGGATGTTGATGGTGATGAATGGGAGGAATTGGAAGCTAAAGTGGTTCGGTTGACCGGCGAATACAGCGATACGGAAATCCTCAGGCGCTTTGCCCGGACCAACCGATACAAAAACAAGGGGATTCAGCAATTCTACGATTCGGTGCCGGATGATTATGCCCAAAATTACATCCGGCCCTATGTTCAGAAAAAAGTCTACCATATTGTGGAATGGCTGAAAGAGACGAAAATTCCTGTATTATTAAAGGAAAGACAAGGTTTGAACCTGCAGTTGACTGAAAGAATTTACGTACAGAATGGTTTTGCTGAGCCTCTTTTTCACTTCCGATACACTGATGAGGGCATACGTTATTCTATGAAGTACTCATACAATGGCCATTCCAACACATTGAAAGGGTTTTCACACATTTTTCTATCCCTTCAACCTTGTGCTGTGGTGATCAATGATACCTTGGTAACATTCCGTCAGTTTGATGGTAAGAAGTTAAAACCCTTTTTCTCAAAGGATTACATACTGGTCCCCAAACGCCTCGAAGAGCAATACTTTAAAGGATTTGTAAAAAAAGTGGTGCGCGATTATGATGTCATTGCCGAAGGCTTTGAGGTACAGGAGCATCGCCCCGAACCGAAATGGAAACTGACGCTTACCAAAGATATCAGCGGCAGCATCAGCCTGGAGTTGAGTTTTGATTACCTCCAAAAGAAGGTTTTGCCATCGGATGATAAGAAAAACCTGGTTGTGCTGTATGAAGATAAGGGTATACATTATGATAAGATCATCCGCGATTATGAAAGCGAACAACAAGCCGTAAAAAAGCTAAAACAACATGAATTGCAATCCCGGGACGGGGTTTACTTTTTCCTGGATAAGGAAGATACTGACGGGATTAAGTTGGTTACCTGGATTAACCGTCTTTCCGCCGCACTTTCAAAAGCCGGTTTTACCCTGATTCGTAGTAGCGAAGCGCCCAAATATCATATCGGGCCGGTTCGGTTCGACACTACCCTTAGAGACGAAACCAACGACTGGTTTGATGTGTATGCCAAGGTTAAGGCCGGGAAATTCGAAATCCCGTTTATTAATCTAAGAAACCATCTGTTAAAGGGAGAGAAGTTTTACAAACTACCCGACGGATCGACATTTATCATTCCCGATGAATGGTTTGAACAATATGCCGATTTGATTACCTATGCCCGCGAAGGAGAGGAAGGAAATCTGCTGATTCGGAAATTCCATTACACCTTGCTTGAGGATGCCGGGGTTGAAAAGGAGTCGCCAATTTCGGAGAGCCTGGAACAGCTTTATACCCGCCGCATTGAAAAAGACATCGAGCCGCCGGAGGGTTTGAAAGCCCGACTGCGTCCTTACCAAAAGGAAGGCTATGCATGGTTGTACCATCTGCATCAACATGGCTTCGGTGGTTGCCTGGCCGACGATATGGGACTGGGAAAAACCGTACAGGCCCTGGCATTGTTACTCAAAGCTGCATCTGAGGAAGAAGGCGATAATGCTCCCACCAAACCGAAGGCTACCGAAAATCAACTCTCCATGTTTGACAAGGAAACAGAGGATACGTCACATTCGCAAACCAGCCTGGTGATCATGCCCACCTCGCTGCTGCACAACTGGGAAGCCGAAATTGCTAAGTTTGCCCCCCACTTGAAGGTATTGGTTTTCCGTGGAAAGCGGGAAGGTTTGATAGAAAAATTTCCTGAATACGACCTCATACTCACCAGTTATGGTGTAGCCCGAATTGATAGTGAAGCATTGAAGGCGTTTAGTTTTTTCTACATCATTCTCGATGAAAGTCAGTATGTGAAAAACCCTGAGTCGAAAACCTACAAAGCGATAACCTCTCTGGTTTCCGAACATGGAATGGTGCTTACCGGAACGCCTATCGAAAACTCCCTGACCGACCTCTGGTCGCAGTTGAATTTTTTGAACGAGGGCTTACTGGGGAATTACAGCAATTTTATCGAGAAGTTTGTCACCCCTATCGAAAGGAAGAAGGATGAAGCCCAGGAGGATAAGCTTAACCGGATTATCCGGCCTTTCTTGTTACGGCGCAAAAAGACGGATGTGGCCAAAGAGTTGCCACCGTTGTCCGAGCAGGTGTACTACTGCGAGATGACCGAGGAACAGTACGAGGCTTACGAGCGCTATAAATCGGGTATTCGCAACAGCCTCATCGACAACCTGCTCGACCAGGATTTGCAGGAACACCGGATGCAGGTGCTGGAAGCTATTCTACGGCTCCGCCAGATGTCGAATCACCCGGTGCTGGCCGATGAAGAGTATGAAGGCGATTCCGGCAAATTCAACGAGGTGCTCCGGACGATTGAATCACTACGTGCCGAGGGAAACAAGGCTATTTTCTTTTCTTCATTTGTCGAACATCTCAAGCTTATCTCGCGCTATCTCAGGCAACAAGGGTATCCGTTTGCCATGCTCACCGGCCAGACCCGCAACCGGCAGGAGGAAGTTCATAAGTTTCAGGAAGATGAAACAGTTAAATTTTTTCTTGTTTCCCTAAAAGCCGGGGGAACCGGTTTGAACCTCACGGCTGCAGGCTATGTATTTATCCTTGATCCGTGGTGGAATCCGGCCGCCGAGCAACAAGCCCTTAATCGCGCTCACCGCATCGGCCAAGAGAAAAACGTCTTTGTCTACCGCCTGATTTCCCGCGGAAGCATCGAAGAAAAGATTTACAAACTCCAGGAGCGAAAGTCGAAACTGGCCGAGACCTTCATCAATGCCAATGATCCGTTCCGAAATATGAGTGCCGGGGATATTAAGGAGTTGTTTCGGTAGAAATAACTTAAATTTTTAGGATCTAAAAGTTCAATAATATCTGAATCAATGAATAGCTATATAATACTCTAATAAACAATTCCCGATCTAAAATGATTATTCTATCCAGTTTTCTAGCGTAATACCTTCAATTCTTCCAAGATGTGATTCGTTGTTGGTAACCATGATTAAATTATTCATAACAGCAGAACAGCCGATTAGTAAGTCAAACTCATCTACTGTAAGGCCTGACTTTCTCAAACGGGTTTTTTCATCAGCATATTTATCTAATGAATTGAAGATTGGTAATATTTGAAACCCTGTTAGGAAATCTTCAAGGTTTTTCATATTTTTCAATGGATAATCACTGTTTTTAGCCCCAAACTTTAGTTCGGCAAGCGTAATTTCAGAGATATATCGATTTTCTTTGGGTATCGATTTGATTTTATCCTTTAAATGGAATTTCCCGTTAATATAATAGATGCAAATATTAGTATCAAAAAGATAACTTTTCAAAATGACTCAATTTCACGATTAAACGTTCTTGATTCTTTAATGTCATTAATTATTTGTTCCGAGTTTTTCTTACTTTTCCACGACCCAAAAGATTTCTCAAAACGGTTTTCTTTTTCCTTTTTTCCGGTTTTGATAGACTTAGCTAGTTTTTCTATTAATTCCAATTTGGTCTCTTGGTTGAGATTCTTCAATAATCCGAGGTAATTATTTAATATTTCAGCATTTGTTTTCATTTATAATCCTTTCTACTTTTAATATAACTTATCAATGATATTTTGAATCCTTCAGTTTCCATAAAACACAACTTTGTACAAAGTTAATCATTTTCAGAAGTAGTCGAAAGGTCTTGGTTATTGCTTATTAAATTCTTGATATAAATTTCCTTGCTTTTTCCACTCAAAAGATCTTTAGCTGCTTGAAGTTTTTTCTTATTAGGGGGATAATAATTGTGAAACTCTTGAGATTCCTTATTCATATGATGGGTTACTTTGTACTCGAGAAACTCCATATATTCACGGCTTAGTGTAGATATTTTTCCGATACTGTCAGGTACATAAAATAAGGAGTCGTAAAACTTTTTTTTGGGATTTTAAATACTATTTTTCACAAACTCCGGGAAAAAGTTATTTAAATAAAGTATCCTCCGGTTAAGGGTTTTGAAGATGATTTCATTTTTCAGGTAATTAGCCGCTGTCGGTGTAAGCACCTCGCGTTTGGCTTCAAGCATTCCGAGTAACTTTTTTTTGGCTTTGTTAGTCTTCTTGAGCAATTTCTTTTTATTTAAGTCCTTTGCGGAAGTTGTTTGCAGCCCGATTTCATCGTTATATGCCAGACGGTTAAACTCGTCCCTGAAATGGCGGAGAAACTTTTGTTTTGAAGCCCCATTCCCGGAAAAACGGGCTGAATACCTAAAATCCCTGGCATCAGGCACTCTGATTTCCAAACTTTCTCCGGGTTCCAGGAACAAATCCAATCCTTTGTTATAAAAATTGTGACACATGGTATAATAAAAATATTTCTCTGGATTGATTAGCATGCGAGTTCCTTTGGCAAATCCTGTATCAGGAAGGATACGAATCAGTACAGGGTTTTTGTGATTTAAAGTGTAGTGGAAAACTCCTTCAACCTCTCTTTTTAAAGTAGTGTCTATTTTTTCTGCTTTCGATGAAAAATACCGAAGCTTCCAAATATATAACTCATTTTGGGATGAATCCGGTATAATGATTTCAACTTCGGACTTAAAAGACGTTGCTTTACCCTCAACAAAATAGAATTGCAAAACTGTCATCAATAGGAGCACGTGATATGTTCGCATAAGAAGTTTTTCTTTTGGGTTGATGTCAAAGATAGCGCATTTTTACTATCCTGCAAGTATTCCGAACCTGATCAGTCTATTAAAACGATGAAGCCAACTATGCCTGTTGGCGAAGTTGGCTTCCTGAGGTTTGTATCATGCCGAAAAGGGTTGATCAATCCTTTACACAGCGCACATAAAATCCGTGATCTTTTTCGTCGGCCATGCGGCTGACTTGTGTTCCATAGGCATCCAGGCTTCTCATCCATGAATGGTTGCCGGTATTCTCTGTGGAGGTCCAGTAGTTAACCTGGCTGTTGATAGTCCAGAATTCTCCGTAGCTTTTTCGATGGCCGCCGGGTAAAGCAGTAAACCCACTGCTGTTGGTGGCGCCTTCATTGAGTGAGTACCAATGTTCGGTACCGGTTTCTTTCAAATCACCGCCTGCTTCGTCCTCTCCGTCCAGAAAATCAACGAGTTCTGTCCATTCAGCATCACTGGGCAGATGCCATCCCCCCGGACACGCGCCCTGCACATCACTATGGCTACTTTTACTGCTGGTGTTGTCGGATGCAGCAGCCCAGGTGTACAAGACGCCATAGGTCGCCCCATTGGCATCCGAATTATCATAGTAACACCAGGCGCGTTGCTCATACCCCAGGTTATCCCATGCATCATTCGTTTCCACAAGAGGTATTTCGGTGCCATCCATATAATGACTGGTTTGCAGGTTTTTTGCCATCCAGATTTGTTCGCCGATGGTGACTACCGGATAGCTGTTGTCATCATAGTCCATGCATTCTATAAAATGAAAATCCTGTGTTTGTGATTCGGTAGGAATGAAAGTTTTCACTCTGCCATACTGCTCCGCATACCCCCTCAAAAGCAACCGTTCACCGTCGTTGTATTGCATATCTACGGTTCCCTTTGGGTGTGTTAGTTTCTTGGGTATTCCTGTGCTACCTGAGTACGTAAAGGACGGGTTAGAACGGTGACTCCCGAGGCTTACAATTTTTGATTCGTGCCTGGAGGATTGGGTACTGGCCATAAGGGTATATACCCCTGCCGGTAAGCCGCTTATCCTGAAGGTATGCCCGCCACCCTTGAGGTGCTTTTGCATGGAAGCAACTTTTTTTCCCGCTATCGAATAGATATTGAGTTTCATATTCCCGGAAGCTGCAGTGTGAATACGAATTCTGGCTTGATTGCTCATCGGGTTGGGATATACGGCCACTTCATTCAATGAGCTTTCTGCGTTGATTATTCCTAACGTTTCGGTCAGATAAAGAATATCTGAGCCGTTCATCGTGAGTTCTGTTTGCTGGTCAAGGTTTTTGACATACACGCTGTCAACGTTGTTAATTTCACCCGAACCTGTAAACGTGATTTCATAATCCTGAGCCTGGAGCGTAATAAACCCAAGGAGGAGGACCATAACAATTGTACATTTTTTCATAGACTTTGTATTTTATTGGTTGAGTATTAACAATAGCTTTGGCCCGGTAAGATTGCCAATCGGATAACCATTCTATGCCACGAAGTGCTACCATAATGGGAAGATTGAATTTCAAAACTCTAAATTAAATCAAAATCTTTCAAAACTCAATCAAATTACTGATTTTTTTATATCTTTTTTCAACCAATTTAGGAATAAAATAAATTAGTTCAGGATGTGTTTTTTGATGCGGCGGATACCGTGGGATTGATAAAACTCCATCGTATAATTCCATAACTCCTTCGACAAAAGCGTTGGAATTTGTCTGAGTATTTCGCTGGGAATCTCCCTGTAAAAAGCTTCTGCTATTGCCCTTGCCATACAGGCCAGCGTATCGCTGTCGTCGTCCAATGAAACAGCATTTCTCACGGCCTCTTCATACGATTCCGAATCGAGGAAAGCGATGATGGCTTCCGGTACAGAACCCTGGCAGGTGACATCAAAATGGTAGGAGGGACGGATGGATTCGACGGTCCTGTCAAGATCATACTCAAACTCTGCGGCAAGAGTGCTGCGTATCTTCGTTTTGCTTGTAACGGTGGCGGGCAAGGTATACGGCTAATGCAACGGCCTGTGCTCCCTTAATGCCTTCGGGATGATTGTGGGTTATTTCGGCGGTTTTTTGGGCTTGCTGCAAGACCTGTTCTTCACTTTCAAAAGCAAATCCCACCGGCGAAACCCGCATAGCGGCGCCGTTACCAAAACTATAGTAGGACCGGGTGCTTTCCGAGAGAAGCCAACGAATGAAAGAAGCCCCATACCCACAATGGGGATAGCTTCGCCCGATTTTTTTGACGTACTCCAGGTAGGAACCTTTATCGATAATGGCTTTTCCTATGGCTATGATCAGCACCGAATCGTCGGTAAAGCGGCTTTGCGACTGGAAAAGCGGAAAATCTTTGGTTTTCACGGGCATCGCTTCAAACACCGAACCAATGATATCACCGGCAATCGCTCCAATCAAACTCTCTATATTTTAGGTTTCTTATTCGGTAACTTCTTCCCGATCATAAGGCTCCGGGTCTTTCTGGCCGCCGCCTGTATCAGCAGCCTTTCGGCGTTGTGCATGGACTCTTCGAGCCTTACGGGCTTTTCGGTAAGATCAATCGAGGCTAGTTTGCCCAGCGAGTCCCTCCTTTGTTAATTTCCTCACTCTCCTTATTGTAAAGTTTAGCTCCGAGTGCTTCCGCCATACCGGCTCCCGAGTTGGTAGAGCTGCCACCCACCCCGACGATGATACGGGAGTAGCACTTTTGGATAGCTTCCCTGATAAGTTCGCCGGTGCCAAAAGTGGTGGTAATTATAGGATTTCGCTCTTCACGGGAAAGCAGCTCCAGTCCCGAAGCCGCCGCCATTTCGATGACTGCCGTATCGTTGTGAATGATACCATATTCGGCTTCTATTTCCCGCATGAGCGGGTCGTGCACGTGTACTTTCGTTTTTGTGCCTCCGGCGGCAGCCACCAGTGCATCGACCGTGCCCTCGCCCCCGTCAGCCAGGAGAAAAACGTCTTTGTCTACCGCCTGATTTCCCGCGGAAGCATCGAAGAAAAGATTTACAAGCTCCAGGAGCGAAAGTCGAAACTGGCCGAGACCTTCATCAATTCCAACGACCCGTTCCGGAACATGAGTGCCGGGGATATTAAGGAGTTGTTTAGGTAAAGAAGATATAATAGTAGTAGGAGATGAATACTTCTGATTATAATTGTATTATAGACAAGATCATGTGAAATATAAAACAATACTACTATGTGAATTGTATAGTTCCAATTAGAGGAATAGTATCTTATCTTTTTACAGATTTTTTACCACTTTTTTTCAACTTTGTATCGATATATCTTTTAAATTCTTCATAAGACATGTCTTTTGTCTCAGAAGTAATTTTATTCCTTATCTCACGCATCATTTTTACTGCGTCAAATTCTTTGTCTTTACTTTTGAACTCTTTATCAAAATATCCACCAACAATTGAGGTATCTATATAAATCCTGTATTTCATTATACAAATTTAATCACTATCAAATATCTTTTATTAAGTAATGAAATTTAATGATTAACAAATGAGTATCAATGATAATCCTGACTATATCTTTTTCCTTCATGGATTTCTTTTCGTATTCTCTCTACCTCTTTATCTATAGTATCTTGAGTGAGCTCATCCGTTTTGAATGACTTAAGCAATCGGCTTAGTCTTATATCAATAGTTTCTTTAGCCAATTCCTTACTGAGTTGAAGCTTTTCCTCTTTTGGTAACTGGCGTACCAATTCGCGTATTTGATTATAACTTAATGATATTTTGAATCCTTCAGTTTCCATAAAATACAACTTTGTACAAAGTTAATCATTTTCAGAAGCCAGAGGCCCGCTTGTAAAAATCGGGTAAACTTAAAAAATGAAAGAAGGCGAAGCGATGACGCTTCGTCTAACGTTTAGGCCGTACAATCAACGTTAGAGAGGTTCGTCAAAACGTCTTCGTTTTGACCCGGAATTCTTGCAGCCCGCCCGAATCCCGAAGGCTCGGGATTCGGTACGGGCGGGCCTCTGGCTGCCCAAACCCATATGTAAGTATTAGTTTCAGAACTCCTGATGCGCCATAAAACATAATGTCTAATTTTTCATCGGGATGACAGTAAAATTATTGAATTTCATGAAGCAAGTCAGGAGTTCTGAATCTTTTATTTCTTAAGACACGTATGCCACTATCCTTGAAACTCCTATTATCAATGGAGAAAGTATATGAATCATTCACCCTAACTCTTGCAAAGTAAAAGTTTCATTCAAGGCATACCCCTTGTTTGTTCTTTTTAATGTGGCACATTCGGTGTAGTAATCATGCTCGAAAACCAGTACATAAGCATTTTTCACAGCTTCCTCAAGGAATTTTTCTTTCTCTTCCATAGCTACCAGCGGCTGTATATCCACGCTGGCAAGATAAACCACCGGGAGGTTGCCGGTTAATGGAATTAAATCGGATACAAATACCAAAAACCGGTTTTTATAGTTAATATAGGGGACAAGCATCCCGCTGGTATGACCGGAAAAATGTTTCACGAAGAAACCCTCAGCCAGCTCCCTGTCTTCTTCCACAAGGTAAAGGCGCCCCGATTCAGCCAAAGGAGTCAGATTCTTTTCCAGGAAGGCAGCCTGCTCGCGTTTATTGGGATTTCGGGCCCATTGCCATTGATTGAGACTAACCCAATAGCGGGCATTGGGAAATAGCAACTCAGGCTCTCCGCTTTCGTTAAGCCTGGAAGCTCCTCCCACATGGTCATCATGCAGATGAGTAAGCAGAACATCGGTAATGTCTTCCGGTTTATATCCCAAACGTGAAAGGTTTTGGAGAAGCTCGTCTTCCGGGGATAAGTATTTGTAGCCATAATATTTGGCCGTTTGCTTTCGCCCCATACCGGCATCAACCAAAAAGACTCTTTCTTCCGTCTCAACCACCAAGCAACGCGAGACAACATTGACAAGGTTATCTCCCGCTTCGGGATAATGCTTGCGCCACAAAGTTTTGGGCACTACACCAAAACATACCCCACCATCCATTTTCCAGGTATCGGCTATGACCGTTGATATTTTCATAGGATTTTGCTTTTTCGCAAATGTCAGGATAAACTGTGAGGCAATCAAGGTAGCTTGCAAAAATTGTTTTTAGACCGACGAAAAATGCTTAAATATTTCCTGCCATAGTCCACGAAATGCAGCGTATTCTTATTTTTGTGGTTATCTAAAAAAAGAAACCATGCAGCGAATCCATTTCATTGCTATTGGCGGTAGTGCCATGCACAACCTGGCCATAGCTTTGCACAAGAAGGGATATGAAATAACCGGCTCGGATGATGAAATTTTTGAACCCTCCCGCACGCGGCTGGCTGGATATAACCTGTTACCTCCGGAAGAAGGATGGTTTCCCGAACGCATTCATAACAACCTTAATGCCGTACTCGTCGGTATGCATGCAAAAAAAGACAATCCCGAGCTCCTGGAAGCCCGTAAACAGAATCTTCCTGTTTTTTCTTTCCCGGAGTATCTTTATGAACATGCCAAAAATAAAAAGCGGATAGTCATCGGCGGAAGCCATGGCAAAACGACAACGACGGCGATGATCCTGCATGTTTTACATACCCTCAATATAGCGTGCGATTTTATGGTTGGGGCGCAGCTTGAAGGTTTTGAAACAATGGTTTCGCTTTCCTCCGAAGCTGACATTATGGTGCTCGAAGGCGATGAATACTTAACCTCACCGCTTGATCCGCGCCCCAAGTTTCATGTCTACAAACCCCATACTGCTGTTATCACAGGGATTGCATGGGATCATATGAATGTATTTCCTACTTTTGAAAATTATCTTGAACAGTTCCGGTTATTTATCCGCCAGATTGATCCCGGGGGCTCTTTATTTTATTGCCGGGAAGATGAGCATCTTCCGCAATTGGTCAAAAACAATCGCATGCCGGCCCGAACAGAAAGCTATTCGCTGCCTCCGCATTTTGTTGAAGATGGTGTGACTTACCTTAAAACTTCCTCCGGTAATTATCCATTAAAAATATTCGGACGCCATAATCTGCTAAATTTGGAAGCTGCAAGGCTGGTTTGCGATGATTTGGGTATAAGTGAAAGGGATTTTTTTTGTTCCATCTCAACTTTCGGAGGAGCTTCACAGCGCCTGGAAAAAGTTCGCGAAACCGAATATTTTGTCCTTTTTAAGGATTTTGCTCATGCTCCCTCCAAAGTAAAAGCTACCCTGCAGGCTGTACGGGAACAATACCCTGATAGGAAGCTGGTGGCTGTCTTCGAGTTACATACTTATAGCAGTCTTAACAAATCATTTTTGGCTCAATACCGGGGAACTATGGCTGAAGCTGATATAGCTGTCATTTTTTTCAATCCCCACACCCTGGAGTTAAAGCGACTTCCTGCTCTCCGGAAAAGTGAAGTAAAAAAAGCGTTTGATAGGGGAGACCTTCAGGTTTTTACGGATAGTGATGCCTTGAGCCGATTCTTAAAACGCCGGGATTATCAAAATTCTGCGGTTTTAATCATGAGTTCCGGCAATTTGGGAGGAATAAGTATCCAGGAGCTGTTCCTTTAATTTTATGGCTCGTCTTGAAAGGAATTATGAGAGCAGTCTAAAAAGCCTTCAAACAGCTGATTTTTACCATTTTTATCCCTAACTGCTAAAAATCAGCAGTTTGAAAAAGTCCCCTTTAGGGGATTTAGGGGTCATAAGGCTTTTTAGACTCGACTTAATTTTTAAACATAAAAAAACCATCTCCAAAAGGAGATGGCCTTTATTCAATGTCGAACTAAAATGCAAGAGGATTTCCTAACTGTTCATAGAAGCCAGGAATTCAGCATTATCTCTTGTCATTTCCATTTTATCCTTCAGGAATTCCATCACCTCAAGTACTGTCATATCGGCCAGGTGGTTTCTGAGGATCCATACGCGCTGAAGGAACTCTTTGCTAAGCAGCAATTCTTCGCGGCGTGTTCCTGATGATACAACATCCACAGCGGGCCAGATTCGCTTGTTGGACAACCGGCGGTCGAGCTGCAGCTCCATGTTACCGGTTCCCTTAAATTCCTCAAAGATTACCTCGTCCATTTTCGAGCCCGTATCGATGAGAGCTGTGGAGAGAATAGTGAGTGAACCCCCGTTTTCGATCTGACGAGCAGCACCGAAGAAACGCTTGGGCTTCTGCAGGGCATTTGCTTCAACTCCGCCGGATAATACTTTTCCGGAGGACGGGGAAACGGTGTTGTGAGCTCTTGCCAGGCGTGTAATAGAATCCAGCAGGATAACTACATCATGGCCGCTTTCAACCATGCGCTTGGATTTTTCCAGCACGATGTTTGAAATACGAACGTGCCGCTCGGCCGGTTCATCAAAAGTGGAAGATATAACTTCCGCTTTGACGTTACGAGCCATATCAGTAACTTCTTCCGGACGCTCATCGATAAGCAATACGATGAGGTAGGTTTCCGGGTGATTGGCCGCTATGGCGTTGGCAATTTCTTTCAAAAGAACAGTTTTACCCGTTTTCGGCTGGGCCACAATCAAACCGCGCTGACCTTTTCCCAGCGGGGAGAACAGGTCGATAATACGTACCGAGAGATTGTCTTTATCTTTATGAGCCGTAATATTAAATTTCTCTTTCGGGAATAGCGGAGTCAGGTAATCAAAGGGAATGCGATCGCGGATGGTGTCCGGATTTTTACCGTTGATTTTTTCTACTTTTATCAGCGGGAAGAATTTCTCGCCATCCTTGGGTGGGCGTATGCTTCCCCTTACCGTATCACCGGTTTTCAGTCCAAACAGTTTGATTTGGGACTGGGAGACATAAATGTCATCCGGTGAGTTCATGTAATTGTAATCACTCGAGCGGAGGAATCCATATCCGTCCGGCATGATTTCCAGAACACCTTCGCTTGAAACAATACCTTCCGATTCAAAGGGAAAATATTCTTCTTCCTTCTCTTTTTTGTGGGCATGTCTTTCGCGTTGTTGAGGTTCTTTAGTATGATCCGACATACGCTTTTCAACATCATCCGTCATTTTTTCCGGCGAAGAAGTGCTTTTTTCGACTTCGGGAGCTTTACTCTTGCTTTCCTGCGTTTTGTCGCTTTCAGACTCCGCTGCCGCTTCTTCTTTTTGGGGCTCCTGGCTTTCCTCAGATTTTCCTGACTCAGGCGTTACTTTAGTGACACGACGACGTCGCCTGGATTTTTTCTCTTTGGAATCCTTGGAGTCTTTAGAATCTTTTGATTCCTCTTCAGGTTTATCCTGAGTGTTTTCAGCCGCTTCGGTATTTTCCGAATTTTCCGACTCCGCATTGGTTTTTTCTTTCTTGGGTCGACCGGGCTTTTTCTTGGTCTCTTTTTTCTTCGCAGTCTCATCATCAGGATTTAATGCCTGGTAATCCAGAATCTTATATATCAGATCCTGCTTCTTTAAACCCTCGACCTTGGTGATATTGAGCTCTTTTGCAATTTCTTTGAGCTCTGATACCAGCTTGCTATTTAATTCTATGATATCGTACATAAATAGTTGTTTATGAATTATAAAACTTGAGGTAAGTTATTTCATTATTTGCTATGATAAAATTTACTGAAAAATTAACTACTCCAATTATCCTCTCTACCCCTTTTATTTCTGATTTATTTTGATAACAACCAACTAGAAAAACAGGGATTTTTCTCGGCTGCAAATATATAAAATATTTAAATCAACAATGCAAATTTAAAAAATATCTCAATCCAAAAAGCATGTTTTCATGTTAAAAATGCTCAACTGTTTTATATTTGCTTTTTAAAAACATAAACAAAGGTATGATACAACGAGTTCAAACGATTTTCTTATTTTTATCAGGAATCGCCATTATTTTAATGGCCTTTTTCCCTATTGCTGTTTTCACGGACGCTGCTGCCGCCGAAACCAATACGAAATATATGATTTTTACCATTTTTGAGGTCTCCAACGAGGTAGGACCCAATCCCTTTTCCTTTTGGTTCAACCTTCCGCTACTGGTTTTTGTAGCAGCAATAGCCGTTATTTCCATTACTACTGTATTTTTATACAAAAAGCGTCCTCTGCAAATGAAATTAACCCAAATCGGCATATTTCTCAATATAATTATGGTGATGGGTATCCTGTTTTTCTATATCGACCAAATCGAAAAAGTGACAGATACAATGGCCAACTACCAGGACATCGGCATTTATTTGCCGTTGATATCTTTGGTGTTTCTTATTCTGGCCAATCGATTCATACGAAAAGATGAAAAAATGGTAAGATCGGTGGATCGGTTAAGATAATCAATTGCTTTTCCGGGACGCTTCAAAAACTTCCAGGTTTTCGAAGCGGCCATAGTTAATTTCAAATCTCAGGGCGGTAATTTTTTTATGAAATCCCGATTTACCTGCAGCTCCGGGATTCATGTGGAGCATGCCGCGTTTTTTATCATTCATAACCTTTAAAATGTGGGAGTGCCCGGATATGAATAAATGGGGCTTTTCGGAATCAATAAGTTTCTTGGCTTCGGGTTTATATTTTCCCGGATAGCCTCCAATATGTCTCATATAAATCTTAGCTCCTTCCACCCAAAAAATATTGTCTTCAGGGAACCGATGGCGTATTTCCGTGCGGTCGATATTACCGTACACGCCTTTTACGGGAGCAATACTCTCAAGCTTGCTTATAATCTGCATATCGCCGATATCTCCGGCATGCCAAATCTCATCAGCGTGCTCAAAAAATTCCATAATACCGGGATGTAAAAATCCATGGGTATCGGAGAGCAATCCAATTTTCTTCATGAGCAATTCATTTCTTACAAAACTGCGAATTTACCTTTGAATTTGGAACCGCCGGCCGAGACAGCCCGGAAAATATATATCCCCGTTGAAAGCTTACGAACCGGCATATCCAGCCGGTCGCTCCGGGTAGTGATTTCCCTGACCAGGTTCCCCTGTGTATCAAAAATCTTAAAAGTATAATGAATGTTTTCTTCGTTTTTAAACAGTATGGAAATGTTTGACGATGAAGGGTTCCTTTTTACGACATATGATTTACTGTTATAAAACCGGGTTTCTACCTGCACGGGAGAAGAGTAGCCCTGCGTTCCCAGCTCCAGGCGATAATGATTTACCTGGTTTTTTAAGGGCAGGCTATCCACATAACGGTAGGTGACACTCTGATCGGGAGCACCGCAGACTCCGCTGATTCGACCGATCTTTTCGAATTTTTTTTCTTTTCCTGCCCGCTCTATGTCGATTCCATTACAGGTATTTCCTTCTTTGATGCTCCATTGCAGTTTCACTACATTATCCTCCTGGTAAGCAAAAAATTCCGATAAGATAAAGTGGGGCGACTGGCTTTGCACGGTGAAAGCCATACAAAAGATTGCTATGGATATCAATAAATATTTCATGACAGAGAAATAACCGCAATACGCAACCAAAGTTCAAATAATTCACCATTGGGAAACTTATTAACATCCTTTTAACCGGTTACTGGGCTACTATTATCCGGTAATTTTGAACTACCTGTCTGATGGACTGTTTATAAGGCAAGCGAACATAAAAAAAACAACACTCATGAAAATTTTAGTGACCGGTGGAACGGGATTTATTGCATCCTGGGTTATCAAATATCTTCTTGAATACGGGCATGATGTGAATACCACAGTCCGCGATATCAACAACAAAAGTAAAACCGAACATCTGACCGGCCTTGCTGAAAAGGCGAAAGGCAACTTAACATTTTTTGAAGCCGACCTTTTGCAGGAAGGCTCCTTTGATGAAGCGGTTAAAGGTTGTGATGCTGTTATCCATGCAGCCTCGCCATTTTTTATATCAGGTGTAAAGCATGCCCGCCAACAGCTTATAGAGCCTGCTGTAAAAGGTACGCGCAATGTTTTGCAGGCGGTGGAAAAAGAAGAAAAAGTCAAAAAAGTAGTGGTCACCTCTTCGGTTGCCGCAGTGCATGGCGATAATTCTGAGTGTTACAAAACCCCGGGAAATTTGCTCACCGAGGAGCATTGGAACCAAACGAGCAATGAGAAGCATCAAGCTTACAATTACTCGAAAACAGAAGCTGA
>JAIPAH010000093.1 GCA_021740175.1 Bacteroidales bacterium | reverse complement strand
GCTCACATTTATAAGCAATATATGAAGCACCCAAAATCTTACACACATACCGCCAAATTTTGCTTTTATTATTATCGCACGAATAGTAAAAAGAAGTTTTATACAGTCAAAAATTACCCTTTAAATAGTAGTGAAATGGTAGTGAATGATACATTTCGTTTTAAAGCCCCACAACGTAATGTATTGATTTTTAAGCCAAAAATATATTAGAAGTGTTACAATTTGTTTTTACCCCTATAAATGTAAAGTAATTTTTATTGATGTGGACGAAAAATCCGGGCGGGAAAAGCGTTCCACAAATTATATGATGGTTGCTGCAAAATCCGTTAAAGAAGCTCATGAACGGATAGAAGAGAATCTTCAGGAAGTGCTTATACCGTATGAGATTACGAGTATTGCTTTGACCTCTATACTGGATATTTTCCCGTATTTTAATACTGATGATCAGAATGAAGAAATCCCCGAGAACTATAAATCACTTGCTCATTCCCATAGTAGAGAAAACACTGAGAACAGCGAGTCTGGTGAGCAACAGGATATTGCACCGGAAACGGATTCCGTAAGCACAGAGACAGAAAGCGAGTGATTTTGTATGTCTTTTGTGCGCATTATGGTTTAAAGATCCCCAAATTTTATAAAGAAACCCGGAAGCTTGATGCTATCCGGGAGGAAGATATTTTCGAGGTTTTTCCACGTCATCCTTAAAAAACTTAAAAAATTAAGAAGTTGCAGGATTTTAAAATATTTTGTATTTCTGCTGACGGTGAAAAAAACCAAGGTAGTCGGCTATATTGACTTAGAGCGAAACAAGGAGGAAATTATATATTTCATAATCTGAGGTAGACTATTTACATCAAATCCCCCAAAGGACCGAGATCGAGATTTAAATCTTCATCTGTGAGATTAAAGTGCTCCTTCAATTCTTCCATTTTATTCTCAAGTTTCATAAGGGTTTCTCCCAATTTTTCGATTTCATCTTCTGTTAATGAACCACCATCAATTCTCTGCATGGCTTGTTTTTCCGTCAGCCTCCGAAGAAGTTCTACTACACTCATAACCAATTGCGTCAAACCTGCTTCAGCGTTTTCAGGATTTAGATCCTGGCGGGATTTTTCACTACTTTTTTGATTCCTGAGATCAGCTAAATCATTTTCCTGCAATTCAGAATCAGATAGTATTTTATTATCCTTCATAAGACAATTTAATTTATATTGTTAATTTATATTGATATCAATAAAATTATAGGGAGGCCATGGTCCTGTTAAAATAAATGTTAGCTTTGGATATCGATTTTGCATATCTTTTACTATCCGGATCAATTCATTTTCCTTATCTTTTTCAATTAACAAGACGCCATCAATAATATTCCTTGAAGATATTTCCGTTTTGAATTTATGGAGAGAATTAAAATGAGCAAGATAACCTTTGATCTCTTCAATAACTGAATCGATAAAGTTT
Organism: Bacteroidales bacterium; assembly: GCA_021740175.1. Taxonomy (GTDB): domain Bacteria; phylum Bacteroidota; class Bacteroidia; order Bacteroidales; family JAIPAH01; genus JAIPAH01. Next base: position 11,261 of record JAIPAH010000093.1, on the reverse strand, counting down.
GCTAATACTTTATCTTGTTTGTATTTAAAAAATTTTTTATTTACATAATTTCGGTACGCAGAATTTTTGCTAGCCGAAGACGAATTAAGAGTTTTTTGGAATTCGGATTTTGTTGTAGGCATGAAACCTTCTTTTAATTTTTCGATATTACCAAATACCTTAATTCCATATTCATATTTATTTTTAACTTTTTTTAGGTTTTGATTTATTTCTTGGTAGTTTATTTCAAGCTTTTTTTTAATCGTTTTGGCGGAATCTACTATAGAACCGAACTGCATTGGAAGAAGGGTATAATACTGTTTCATATTTTCGATCAAATCGGCATATTTAATGATTTGTGGTTTAGTTTTTTTTAAATCTTCCCGTTTAATATCTCCTATTACCGCCGATACATTTTTAAAGGAAACTGAATATAATATTTCCTCTGAGATACCTTTCATTGGAGTTAAAAATGAGGTTAGTTTATCCGGATTATTGTTTGTTAATATTATAGCATAAATCATTTTATCCATAGAGGCAAAATTAAACTATTTATTCTTCTTCCGGATATTCGCCGAATTTTAGTTTTTCCATAGTGGAAACCGAACTTAACATCACTTTTACACCCACATATACTAAATCAATATCAGCCACTGAAATAACAAGTTCACCTTCCAGTACCACTCCTTTATTTAAAACTCTATCAAGAATTTCAAGAAGTGTAACGTTGTCGGATTTTTCTATTACATTTTGATTATCATCCATCATTTTTACCTTTTAGTGAGATGAAACTATACGGAGGCCAGGGACCGGTTTCTTCAATAATAAAACCTATCTGCTCGCCCTCTTCTTTAAGCCTGTTGATCGTTTGTTTGAAATCATTTTTTCGGTCTTTTTTTACAAGGAAATTGGTATTGAGTATCATTTCATCCTCTCTTTTAGTTGCCTTCTGTGGAATTATATTATTAAGATTGCTTGCTTCACTTACATTTTTCAATTTGTCGTAATATGCCTGACCATACATTTTATTAAGCCTGCTTATTTCATTTTTTATAAATTCCTCTTTCTTTCGTTTTAAGATATAAGCTTTCCCGGAAGAACAGGCTTTAATTTTTTTTTCCATCTTTGCAGCTTCAGTACTCAAACTATCAATATTATCTGTGAGAGCCCGTGGATTGCTATATATCTTAATGGACCATTCTTCTTTATTTTCAACATAATGAAAGTTGTCTAATAAGGGACCTGAATAATCATCAATAAATTTTTTTAAACTGTCTTCACTTCGATAAACAGTGCCAAAATTGAATGGGACAACGGTAGATTGCTTCAACAGCGAGCTAATAACCCGGTCATGGTCACGTACATTAACATCAACCCAATTCATATCCTTAAGGTTCTTTTTCAGGTTATCCTGGGAAAATTCTTCGGAAGAAACCCATTTGATAAATACATAAAATGCTTTGTAATTTATATACTCCACTTCGTTAAATTCGGGGTATAACGAAAGGTTTAAAGGTTCCATTGCAAAACAATACGCATATATCAGATCATTGCTCATAATAATTGGTAGCTGTAATTAGTTCTCACTACTCACTTTTTTCTTCTTCATAAGAAGTTAAGCGTTTGTAGCCGATAATCTCAAGATTGTCATTCAAATTAACCAAATAAAAAACCCGTTCTTTTTTAGGAGGCAGATTCATGGATTTTAAAAACGAATCATCCTCATATACTTCTGCCACGCTTTCCCATGTATCATCCACTTTTTTAATTTCTACTACTTTAGGTTCATAACACTTAATCTCTTCTTTCAGGAAATTAAGCGCAACGTTTTTTACATCAGTTATTTTACTCATGGTGTTTCCCTTTCTTATGTATCAAATTTTCCAAAGTTTTTTATGAATGCTTATTTTACTCTTATATTCAAATTTAAAGTTTCATTTTTGAATTAACAAGGTTTTTTCTTTAAAAATTTAACCTCGTTAAATAATTTTTGCTTTGCAAAAATTGCTTCGCATTTCATTCTGTGAAATAATTTTGTAAAACAAAATTATTTCACAGGGTAAACGTTACACTAGAAATTTATTCCTGCTTTGGTTTATTTTTTCTTATTTCATCCAACAAATCTAACAATTCTTTTTCCTTTTGTTCGTATTCCTCTTCATCTATTTCGTCCATTTCAAATTGCAATTGCAAGGCCATCAGTTTTTCTTTGACTGTACCTTCATCCGTCTTTTCCTTGTCTGCGATTTCTTTAATTTTTTTTGACAGTGCAATTGTCCCTTTTAAAGGCGCTAATAGTATATCATCAATTAAAAACATTTTAATCTCCTTTTTTATTTATATTAATATTAACGAAATTATAGGGAGGAATCGTTCCCACATATTTAAATTTCATTAACTGAGCAAGCTCTTCATAGAGCTCATTGACCGCCTTGTCAAATTCGGGTTCATGGGTATTTTTTATAAGAAAAGCGGCATTTAGTATCATCATTTCGCCAAAAGGATTATTGACCTTGACTTCTTCGGCAAGTGGATTTAACTTATTAAGGATATAATTTTTATAATTTTCTATTTCTTTTTGAACTGCTTCTGTTACCATTCTTCCTACCTCTATGCGCTGAGCCTGGATTTTTTCTTCGGATGATTCAGCTAGTTGGTCTCTCATCCGCTTGATTTTTTTGTATTTTTGAAGAATATATTGTATAAATTCATTTTCGTAGGCTACTATTTTTAAGCCCATTTCCTTTTTATCTTCCATTTTGTCCAGCAATAAACTGTATTGCTCATAATTTTCTTCAAGAATTTTAAGGATGTTATGACTTTCGTGCTCGGGCGATATGGTTGAAAACTGTACCGGAAGAACAGTATATTGCTTCATAATTTCTTCGAGCACTTTTTCGTGCGTTAGGAGGTTGGATTTACTGGGCTGGTATTCAATAACCGGGGAATTGCTAACGACAGCACAGATATCCCTGAAATTGACGCCATAAACTTTCTTAGGTTCTTCGCCTATTCCAATGGCGCCTAAATCAAGCGATCCGTTATTGCGGATAATCCCATAAATATATTTACCATGTGTATTGGTCTCCATTTCGTGTTTCATAATTTTTCTTTCATTTTGTTATAATTACCCTTTTAATGATAATTAATGAGAGATAATTTTTATCGCTTCAATTTTTTTCCTTTAAATTCCAAGAGAATTTTTATTTATTTTTCCAGCATACTATAATCTAAGAGCGATTGCATGGCTTCCTCGAAGTGTTCCATGTAAATCAGCAGATTATCGGTATTTGCTGTTTCTATGTTTTTATTCGTTTTAACAAAATTCCGAATAGCAATCATAGAAGCCTTATTACAAATAAATTCGATATCAGCGCCTACTAGCCCTTCAGTCTTCTCAGCAAGTTGGGTTAAGTCAACATTTTTTTCAACCGGTTTATTTTGGGTATGAATGTGAAAGATGGTTTTACGTGTAAACAAGTCAGGTTCGGTTAATTCAAACTTTAGGTCGAAACGCCCTTTTCTGAGTAATGCCGGATCGACCAAATCAATTCTGTTGGTTGCAGCAAGCACAATGACATCTTTTAGGTCTTCGATGCCGTCCATTTCAGTAAGAAATTGACTAATCACTCGTCCCGTAACCCCGCTTCCTGCATTATTTCCGCTTCTTTGCGGAGTAAGACTATCAATTTCATCGATAAACAATATAGTTGGTGCTGCCTGCTTTGCTTTTTTAAATACCTCCCTGACACTTCTTTCAGCCTCCCCAATATAGCTACTGATTAATTGTGGGCCTTTTACCGAAATAAAATTAACACCACTTTCCGTTGCCAGGGCTTTCGCTAGATAGGTCTTTCCTGTTCCGGGTTTTCCGTAAAGGATAATTCCTTTAGGGGGTTTCGTATCGGCTTTCCGAAAAAGCTCAGGGTATTGCAGTGGCCATTCAACTGACTCTTTTACTGTCTCTTTTATTTCGTCCAATCCGCCTACTTCAGTCCACTTAACATCAGGCACTTCCACAAATACTTCTCTAATAGCTGAAGGTTCTACTTTTTTTATGGCATCCTCAAAATTATCCCGATTTATTTCCAATTCCATTAACTGTTCGTAAGGAATTACTTCAAGGTCAAAATCAATTTGCGGAATAATTTTTCTGAGAGATATCATAGCAGCTTCACGTGCTAATGCTTCCAAATCAGCTCCAACAAAGCCGTGAGTAATATCCGCCAGGGTCTCGAGGTTTACATCTTTTGCTAACGGCATTCCTCTTGTGTGGATCTGTAATATTTTTAACCGGCTTTTTTTGTCGGGGATCGGGATTGATATTTCCCGGTCGAAACGTCCCGGTCGTCTCAATCCCGGATCGATTGTATTGGGGATATTGGTTGCACCGATAACAATAACTTTGCCCCGCGCTTGCATGCCATCCATTAATGATAGTAATTGTGCTACGACACGCTTTTCAACTTGTTTTTCCCCGCCCATATCTTCTCTTTTTTGCGCAATGGCATCAATTTCATCTATAAAAATAATTGATGGAGCATGAGCTTGAGCTTGCTCAAATATTTTGCGGATACGGCTTTCGCTTTCGCCATAGTATTTGCCCATGATTTCAGCCCCCGAAATACTAACAAAATACGCATCCGTTTCATTGGCGACCGCTCTTACAATAAGAGTTTTCCCGGTTCCCGGCGGTCCGTAAAGAAAAACACCTTTTGGGGCTTCAATTCCTAAACGGTCGATTACTTCAGGATATTTGAGCGGCAATTCTATCATTTCCCTTACTCGATTCACTTGCTCTGATAGCCCGCCAATATCCTCATAAGATACTTTATGTGAGTCTTCGTCCCCTTCTTTTGCTGAATCAATTTCTACTTTTGTATCAGGATTAATCATTACTACGGTTTCCGGCGAAGTGTCGATAACTGAATAATCAACTGAACGCGAGCCAAATAAAGTAGCTCTTATTTTATCGCCCTTTATTACAGGCAACCCATTAATGAGCGATCCCACGTAATGAGTATCTTTGGTTTTATTGAGGGAACCGGCTTGATGATGAGGTTTTAGTTTAATTTTTGCGGCTTGATATGAAGTAACCTTTGAGACATTAACATTTTCATCAATCCCGGCTCGAGCATTTTCTCTTGTAATTCCGTCAATCTGAATAATACCTTTGTTTCTATATTCCTGAAAACAAGGCATGATTTTGGCGGGAGTGGAAGATTCCCCTTTGATTAAAATAATATCGCCCAACTCCAATCCGAGCAATTTTATGTCCTCAGGATCAATCCTGGCTATTGCCCTTCCCGCATCTTTTACCAGTGCTTCTTTTACTTTAAATATTTTTTCCTCTGTGCTCATCATGTTATGTTTTTTGGCCGGGCCGAATTAACAGAAATATAATTTTATTTTTCATTCTTCTTAAGAAGGCGTCCCCCCAGATATTCCAATGTATCAATACCCTTTACTTCTTCAGGAAATAATGGTATTTTAACTATATTAAAATTTTTGAATTTCTGATTTATTTCATCAAGATATATTGATTGGTTGTTCTTTTTTCGTCTGCAAAATTCACCATCTTCTGCTTCCATAACGTTATTCACCACCAATTGTCGCGGATGAATATTGATATTATTTAGCCTCTTCAAAAGCTTATCAGTCTCTTTTATAACCATCCATTCGGGGACACATACAGGTATAAATTCACATTTTTCTCTATTGCGGAGTAGTTTTTCAATTCTTTTAACTGTTTTTTTGAGATTTACCAGCAGTTCGTCGGCATCATCCTGTTCGTAACTTCCGGAGAAACTCTTGATCATGTAACGATATTTCCATCGCATTGAAGATATTACCTTAATCCATTCATCCAGTAATTTCGGCGAAGATATTAATCTTAATGTATGGCCTGTAGGGGCAGAGTCCACCACATACTTCTCAAATTTTCCTTCTTCAAAAAAATCAATAATATATTTAAAACTCATTACTTCATCTATGCCCGGAATAGAGAGTTGCATCAGGTGATTGATATCTTCTTCATCCAGATTTGTTGAAGTATCAAACAATTTTTTAAGTTGGGGTTCATGTTGTTTTTTGAATTCGGCAAATGCTTTATCTCCAACGATCTCAATAGCAGAAAGGTTGCCGAAATTTTTCACGGTTTGTAACTTAAAACCGATATCTTGTTCCAGGGTATCAGAAACTGAATGGGCCGGGTCACTTGAGATAAGAAGGGTTTTGTACGTTCTTGATAGTTCTATAGCAGTTGCCGCAGCACAACTTGTTTTTCCAACTCCCCCTTTTCCACCGAAAAGCACTAGCTCAAGTTCTCTGCTATATAAATTTGATAAGGGCATTGTGCTATTTTTTTATTCTTATCTCAAGTATTCCATTGTTGTATTTTGATTTATAATCTTGTTTTTCAACTTTGTGCGGAAGCATTATTTCCTTATGATATTTTCTGTTTTTAGCTTTAGCAGAAATTTCAAGAATATCTTCACGCAGGTTGATTGTTATATTTTCTTCTTCAACTCCCGGCATTTCGGCAGTAATTACCATTTCCTCCTTTTCGTCGAAGAAATCGGTTATGGGTTCTCTTTCGTCCTCAACTACCGGCCCTTCCTCGGTATTTTTTATATTGCCAAAAGTTTCAACTGTTGGCGATTCACCTGTTACTGTTCGCACAGAGAAGCCATAAACACCTTTCATCCCCTTTTTTAAATTGTCGAGATTAATTTCTTTTTCCTTATTTATGTTTCCTTCTTTTTCGAGTTTTCCGACAAGATCTACCAACTTGTCTAACCCGTCCAAAAAACTGCCTAAACCGAAAGAATCAGAATTGGCATTGTCTTTCTTGTTATTTTTTTTCATCGTCTTATATTTTAAGTTTATTATTCTTCTTTATTCTTTTGTTCATTTCCTGTATTTTGGGTATTTTGTCCTTCAAGAGTTTTTATGCGTTCTTCCAGGTTTTTTTGATACTCTTTTTGTTCCTTAATCTCCTTTTCCTTAGCTTTTGTAGATAAATACGGGTCTTCTTCCCACCAGTTGATTCCTATCTCCTTAGCTTTATCTACCGAAGCAACTATCAATCTCACTTTAATAGTAAGCAACTCAACATCAGCTATATTTATCTTAATATCTCCTGCAATCACGATTCCTTTGTCAAGAACTTTTTCGAGGATGTCAGCAAGATTACTAGCCTGTGATGAATGTGTAATTTCCTCCATATAAAAGCAATTTAGTATTCCATAAATATTTTGTTAAAGCCGGTTTTGTTTTGTTCGTTTTTTTCTTCATTTTCTGTTTTTTGGCCAGGGGCTATATTGTTTTCCGTTTCTCCTAACAAAGAATCAATTTCCTTAAGCCTTTCTTCAATACGTTCAAGATGCTCTTTTAATCTTGATTGTTCCTTCCGCAATCTTTTCTTTTCTATTTTCAACATATAAAGTTCAATATTATCCGTGTCTTTTGTAGAACCGGAAGGCTTTTTACCCGCATTCAATGTTTTAATACTGTGCACTCCTTTTACTTTATTTATGTTGCTCATAACTGATTTTTTATAACGTATAATTATTAACCTTGATGTATATCAGAGAAGTTTTATTATTACATCCGCCATTTTCTTTACTTCATTAGAGTAAGATAAAGTGCAATACTCATTCAAATCAGCAATATTTTTCAATCAGTTTCTCAACAATGTCTTTTATTTTATCCTGATTTGTTTTTATCCATACCCGGCTGGTTTCCGAAGTAAGGATATCCTGACAAATCATCCTGAACATTCGGTTGTTTTTGTCAGGCACGGAATCGCTAGTTGAAAGGCTTTTTGCAATCATAATAGAGGCTCGAATTGTGGGATGGTATTCGGTTTTTCTTACCTCGCGCACTCCTCTAACAATATTAACAATTTTCTCGGCATCAGCCAATGATAAATTCGATTTTTTCTGAGTGATGTGCAATTCGGTTTCATAGTCAAAATGATTTAGGTCTAAAGTGACCATCCGGTCAAGCAAAGCATCCTGCGTACCGTGCACTCCTGCGTATTCTTCAGGATTAGAAGTAAAAACTGCACAAAATTCAGGATGCACCTTCACATAATAATCTTCTTGTTGGGCAACTGATGTACTCATCATGCCATCCTGAAGAATAGGCAGAAGAATATTATTAGCTTCGGGAGGCGAACGGGTAAATTCATCGTAAATAAGTGTAAATCCGTTTTTAATGGCAATCGTCAAACGGTTATCTATCCATTTTGTATCCATGTTTTCTTCATACTTATGCACAGAATGGATAAATCTGTCATCTAATCTTTTATATTTATAGCCGCCTTTGTTTCCCACGAGATCGGATGTTTTGTATTCATCATCTCCATGGATTATCACTACCGATCTTCCGATTTTATTTGCCAGATGTTTGGCTAACGTTGTTTTACCGGTACCCGACGGGCCTCTGAAATGAACCGGAAACCCAGCTTTTATGTAATTTAATGAACGACTTATGATATCCTTAACATATTCTGTTTCAACAAATTCGTTCATTTGCCGGGGTTCCAGTACAGTACTGATTTCATTAGTAGTCATTAATCAAATATTTAAGTATTTTTAACGCTTATCCTCTATTCGTTTGATTTTGGATAATGCAGGTTACTAGTTTTTATTATTTTTTCTTCATTCACAAGTTTTTTCGTAACATTTCCCAATTTTACCCTGGTTTCACCTAAAGGGCCTTCCATGTCTGAAACTTTAACTCCATCCGGATTCTTGTTGATATAATCTAAAACTCTATCTTCCAGAGGTTTTGTAGTTTCAGTCTTTTCAGCGGCTGCGTCTTGTCCGCCCAATTTTTCTTTGGATTCTGCTTTCTTCTCTTTTGGGCTTTCTTTTTCCTTGTCGGCTTTTGTTTCTGTTTTTGTTTTTGTTTTTGTTTTTGCTTTTGCTTTTGTTTTTTCTTCGCTAGCATGTGATTTAGGAGATGTGGATACTTCTGTTTGTTTCAATTGAGATATTTCCTCTTGCATCTTTTTCCAATCGGCTGCCGCCTGGCTTCTTTCTTTTGAAAAGTTATTAAGCTTTGTGATGGTTTCTTTGCGCAAATCATTAACCGCTTTTGCCCTTTCGGAATTTTCCCGATCAAAATTTGTGAGGGTGTCATTGGCATTATCTAAAATATTAGTTACCGTTTTTTTTAAGTTTTGAAGGTCCTCATTGAATTTATCCATAAGTTCATCGAAATCCTTTTTTCTTTTCTGTTCGTTTTGTCTTCTTTCTTCCTTATCTTGGGTAGATTTGTTTTTTAATTCTTCTGCCATATTTTTCCGATCTTCCAAAAATTCATTGATCATATTAGAAATAGTATTTTGAATTTGTGACAGTTTATTTTTGATTTGCGTTATTTCTTCATTATAAGTATTCATGCGATTTTTTTCTGCTTGGTCAAGCTCCTTCCATAAATTTGTAGCGTTTTCTTTTATATTAGCTACTATTTCCTGATGTTCCTTATTATAAGTATCCACGCGATTTTTTTCTGCTTGGTCAAGCTCCTTCCATAAATTTGTGGCATTTTCTTTTATATTAGCTGCCATTTCCTGATGTTCCGTTTTAAATTGATTACGGGATTTTTGCATTTCTTTTTCGAGCTCTTCTATTTCTTGAATTCGCTCTTTAAATGAATTAAAAATTTCATTACTCAAATTTTTCATGTCTGTTGTAAATTCCATAATTTCAAAATTTTTGGTTATTAAATTTATTCTATATTTATTTGACAAGATGCTCATTTTGAGTACTAATTTCTCTATCTATTTGTTCCTTAATTTTTTTTATATCTTTTACACCTATATTCTCTTGCTCCAATAGCTTTCGAAAATGTACCATTATATGATTATGCGTACGCTGAAAATCTCTAAAGGAATTTAATATCTTTTCCTTATTATTTTCTTGCTGCTTAGATATGGAAATAAGCTGTTTTCGGATTGCAGAAATTTTATCGTCATCCTGCGAAGTAACCTTTTTTAAGTCTAAGAGACTATTCTTTAGAAATTCAGCTATATCTTTCTGAGCCTCTATAAAGGCATTAAATTGGTTTTCAGTTTTTTTTTCTTTTTCCTCAAGCACATAAAAAATGTCCGACATTATCTCATCGTAATCTTTTTTACGAACGGAACCATTTGCTGCCAGCATTTTACGAAGTTCAATATTTAATGCCTCGCGCTCTTTTTTTTGTTCATTTAAGGAATTATTCACATGATCTAACAGTGTAGTAGCTGACTTGTTAATGACTTCTGAGGATTGGAAGGCGGTTTGCATTTTTTTCAGGTGGTCTTCATAAGAAGCGATGATATTCTCTAAATAACTATGGAAATTTTCCCCGGTAAAGTTGCTCATAAAACAGAGATTTTAATTTTAGAATTAAAAAGAGGGATAAAGGATTTTCTGATTTTTATCCCACATACTGTCCTCTGAAGGAAACACATTCCCGGTAAACCATGCTAATGGAAGTTTTCCCTTCCAAAAGGATGATTTAGCAAGAATGTGGATTAACTAGCAGTCGCCTTAGGCGCTAGCTCTAGCAGTCAATCCAACAGCCTCAGCATACTTAAGGTATGTTTCTACTGAAGCTACAACGACTCTTGCTTCTACAGCAAGCAGTTCGATACCTACCAATGAAACTCTTGCCCAGGCATCAACTACGACGCCTTTGTCGAGAACTCGATCAACAACCTCTACAAGGCTTGATGATCCTTGCGATTTTTCAACTGCCATAAAAATTAGATTTAATTACAAACCGTACTTTTTGAGGGACGGTTTTTACCTCATGTGAACTCAATAATTAGTTTAATCAATTTAAGTTATTTGCAAAGTTAATAATTTATATTTGAATTTGTTAAAAAATGCAGTAATTTAGAATACTTTTAAATTACTTAACAAACAAATACTTAGTAAATTTGCTTTTCGATTTAATCTTGCCTCTCTGTAAAATAGATAATGGTTCTTCCTTCACTCAAGAGTTATGTCTCCTATTTTAATCCAATATACATCAAAATATTTATTATAACAAATTTATATTAAAATAATTTTTGTATTAATTTTATAAAACGAGAAAAGTGTAATAGAAGAGGCATGTTTACACCTGCCTAAAAAAATTATTGATACCTAAATTGAGCGATTCTTGGATTCGGTGTGCCATATTTTTTTCGCCGATCTCATTTGCATGAATTTTATTTGGGGTAGGCGGGTATATTTTGGTAACTTAGTAAAAAAGTCATCTGAATTTTATCCAAAACCAAC
>JAIPAH010000092.1 GCA_021740175.1 Bacteroidales bacterium | reverse complement strand
AAAGCGGGATTTGAAGCCATGCAAGCGGGGAAGCTGCAAATGGCAATTAACAATTATTCGAACGTATTAGAAATTGATTCGAATGATTACGATGCACGTTTGGCGTTGGGAAGATTGCATTACAGGAATGGTAGCTGTGATTCTGCAAAGTATTATTATGGATTGATATATAAAAATGACAGTACCGATGTGGAAGCCTTAAATGGGTTTGTAAAATGTTTTATTCGTCAGGGAAATATGGAGAAAGCCATTCGTTATGCCCAAAAGGCTGTAAAACTTATGCCTGAGCATGTCCCGGAATATCTCTTGCTTGCCAAAGCTTACGGTTACAAGGGACAAATGGATAAGGCTATAGAAACGTATAAAAAAGCCAATAAAATAGATGCCACCTATTCTCAGGTTTGGGCTGGTTTGGGGAAAATGTATTATTGGAAATCGAAACCTGCCACAGCAGAAAGATATTATAAGAAAGCGCTTGATCTCGATCCCAATAATAAATCTATTCAAAAACAATTTGAGGAAGTGAAGGATGTATTGAAATACCGGTTAAAAGGTCGTTATCAATATGTACAGGAGGTAGAAGAAACTTACCGTATTGATGCTTTGGTTCAGCGTTATTCAGTGCGAAAACGACTCGGGGATCATTTTCAATTGTCGCTGAATTTTCTTTTGGATTACTCTAATCGCGATTTTGAGAACGACGTGGCCGATACAACCCGATGGTTTGATAATACCTGGTTGAAAGCCACGTGGATCTCAGAACATCACAATGCCAGCATATATGTGGGAGCAAGTAGTAGTGATGAACGTTTGACCACCTACGGTATGAGTTGGAAGTACAATACGCAAGTCGGGGATCTTACTATTGAAAATACCCTTGATGGAGGATATAATTACTTCTATTATTGGAACCAAGTCGGGCGTAAATCACTGTCAAATGATTTGAAAATCAAGTATGAGAATATAGCGCTTAATATTAGCGCAGAAACAGGAACCGTTGATGAAAAACCGGTTCATAAATATCCTTCCGAGGCATTGAAACAGGACAACAATCCTTATATTTCTTATAGTGCAAGACTTAGCTGGCAATTGCTGGATGCACCAAAGGTGAAATTGGGAGTAAGTCATTCCTATTACGATTATAAATATATTTCGGCCGACTACTATACACCCAACGACAGGAGACTAACAGGCCCTTATGCGTCTTTTTATAAGGCTGTGGATGAGTTTTATTTTTACGGCACATATACTTATAATGTCGGCTCAGAAAAGTACTATTACCTGGATAACGGATCGGGATCAGAGGAGCTATCGGGTAGTATTGAAGCTGATAATTGGAGTGCCTCAGCGGAAATGGGCTACAACTGGAATGATTTTGCATTATCAGCCGGTGCAAGCCGGTTTTATAACCCATATTATCAAAATTTTACGGCATTTATTTCGTTAACCAGAGCCTTTTAAATTATGAAGGGTAAGATTGTAGTCATATCCCTGCTTGTAGCTCTTTTGGCTGTTATTGTCTATAAAATGATGCAGTATGAGGAGAACATTCGTGAGCAACGCGTAACCAAAGAGTTTATTGAGGAGAATAGCGGCCCGCTGATTGAAAAAAAGCCCCATGATGAACTGCAAACCATTTCGGCCAATGCCGATTATTATTTTCGTACGGATGGGAATTATTTTAAGATGCTTGATAAGGGTTATCAAAAAACCGATCGTCGATGGGAAAATTTTCTTATGAAAGGCGTGAATATGGGTGTGGCTTTGCCCGGAAAATCGCCTTCTGAATTTTCAATGAGCTACGAGGAATACATGGACTGGCTCATCAAGATGGGTAAAATGAATGCCAATGTATTACGGGTATATACCATTTTACCCCCGCCTTTTTATGAAGCGTTTGCTCAATACAACCTGCAACACCAGGATAAACCGCTATATCTCCTGCATGGCGTATGGGCCAAACAACCTCCCGGGCATGATTACACTGACCCGGCTTATACGAGAGATTTTAAAGAGGAAATTATAGATGTCATTGATCTGCTCCATGGCAATGCTGTATTGGATCCTGAAAGAGGAGAAGCAAGTGGAGTGTATTCAGTGGATGTCTCCAAGTACGTAGCTGGAATTATTCTGGGAAGGGAATGGGAACCTAATGCGGTTCACCATACGAACAAAAACCATAACACGAATAATTATTACGGGGATTTCGTCTCCATGCCCAACGGTACGCCAATGGAAGCCTGGCTGGCCGAATTGTTGGACTTTACCGCTTTATATGAGTCCCAAACTTACGGTATGCAGCATCCATTGTCGTTTGTAAATTGGTTACCCCTTGACCCGATGTATCATAATACTGAAATCATTGAAAATGAAAAGGTTCGGGAATTTGATAACGATTTGGAATCCATTCACTTCGGGAATTTCCATAATAGTAAAATGTTTGTTCCCGGGATATTTGCCTCGTATCATGCTTATCCCTATTACCCGGATTATATTTATCTTAAAGAAGAGTATGCGAATGCAGTAAACCATAACGGCGAACGAGATAATTATATCGGTTATTTGCGGGACTTAAAGTCTCAGCTTGAAGGTATGCCTTTGGTGATTGCCGAATATGGCATTCCAAGTAGTCGGGGGAACAGCCATGTTAATCCCAGTGGTTTTGATCAAGGCGGACACTCCGAAGCCGAACAAGCTGAAATTTCTATGATGTTGACACGGGATATTTTTCAATCCGGATGTGCCGGCGCCGTTTATTTTGAATGGGCTGATGAGTGGTTTAAACACAATTGGCTGGTCATGGCTTTTGAAAAACCTTCTCATGACAGGAAATTGTGGCATAATATGGAAAACCCGGAGCAGAATTTCGGTGTTATGGCCGTGGAAAACCGGGAGCGGACTATAGACGGAAAACTGGATGATTGGAACCAGGATTTCAGGAATAGTGGAAAGGAGCAATTCCAATTCCATGCCGATGCTTCTTATTTTTATATGGGGGCTAAGCTTAAGGATTTTAATTTTCAGAAAAATAACCTTTATGTTGCCATTGACACCTATGACGAGGCGAAGGGTGATCATCGCCTGCCCTTTAGTGAAGAAAGATTTGGACGGGGTTTTGAATTTCTGGTCGAGGTTTTCAATAAAGATAGTGCCGCTATTCTTGTCGATGAAACTTATTCCGTTTTCACGGATATTTATAATGATTCTGTACCGGTTTATGCCTCCAAGCCCAATGAAAACGGACGTTTTGTACGGCAAGAGCTACTTACTAACCGCGGCAGGGAGTCCTTAACGGGAGAAACGTTTGACTCTGTTATTGTTGACCGCAGTGCACTTGAATTTGGGTTGAGCAATCAGCCTGAAACATCCAATGCAGATTGGTATTGGAATCCTGAAAACAATCAATTTGAAATGCGACTTACATGGCATTTGTTGAATGTTAGCGACCCGGCAAAAAATTATGTCCTTGACGACCGGGAAGAAACAGCGGAGATAGATTATACACGGACAGATGGGTTTAATATGAAAGGTTTTATTACGGATAAAGATAATAACGTTATCCGGCGCTTTCCGGTTGATGATTATAGTGATTTTCTTTGGGAAAAATGGGAGGAGCCTTCCTGGTCAAGTCGCATGAAACCATTGTACGATAGCTTAAAGTATTATTTCAGAACCGTTAATTCTGAAATTAACCCGGATAATAATAGTTCTTTTCCCGAAAAAGAGAAGTTTCGGACTACAGCCTATTATCGTAAAAAGAACGGAGCAGTGTCGCTTAGTTTCCTTGGTTCTGATTATTCACAAATAGAGGATGCGCTCCCCGTTTTAGATAAATATGGGGTTTCAGGTTCTTTTGGAGTGAATCCTGCTCTGATTGATGAGGTTTCCGGGCGATATGCAATAGATGAAGCGGGCAGGAGAAAACGTTTTAGTAGCAATGACTTGCAGAAGCTGGCAGAGAAGAACCATTCCGTTGCCATGCAATTAACAGACCCTCAGGATGTAAGTCCGGAAAATTATTCGGAGACGCTACAAAATGAAGAAATAAATTCCAATTATTTAATAGCTGAAAACTCCGTTCCTTCGTATTTCGAGGATAATATGGAACTCATCCGAACCCCTGATAGGGGACAACATAAGTATTCCGGGTTATCATACCATGTCCTCGATAATACAGATTGGAGTTTGCTTGAATTGGATTCAATCTTTATTCAAGGGTCAGGAAAATGGTTTGTTTCTCAGTATAGATATTTAGCTAAAGAGGTTTTGCCTGAGAGAGGCAAATCATTATTCGTAAAGCAGGAAAAGTTTGAAAGACAACTCCGGCTGGCTCGCAACAATAACTTTTGGTTAGCAAATGAATGGGAGGTTTTTAAATATCGAAGGGAACGGCGAAATTCTAAAATACAAACCTCGAGGCATGGTAATCAATTGTTTGTGAGCCTTGAAAGTTCACTGGATACTGATATCTATGATCATCCATTGACAATTGCTTACCAAACATCTGCCCCTTATGTACAGGTCAACAATGAAAAAGGTCAGTTTACACTTAAAAACAGAACGGGAACGGTATATTTTGATATAAAACCCGGTAAGGAGATAACATTAAAACAAATATGGTGATGCAAAAAGGTTATAACTTTTTATTGTTATTAATAGCTGTGGGTCTTTTGAGTGCATGTACCCAAACTATGGAATATTATGGTGATGGCGAAAAAGACAATAAAATGCATGAGCAATTGCCCAGGGTATTAATCGTAACAACCGGCTTAACCGGGCAGGATGCAACCTTACCCAAAGGGATTGTGATTGCTATGCAAGCTTTTAACCGCAAAGGGGCTATGGTCAAATTGGAGACCAGGAATATTTTATATAAACCCGGCCGACTCAAAAATTACAATATGATAATCCTTTCCACAGCCCCGGGATACCATGATGCTGACCGGAAATATTCGTTGTCCTATATGGCAGAAGCAGAGCTGGAAAACTTAAAGGATTTTGTCGATAACGGAGGCGTGTTGATTTCAGGAGATAATGTCGGGCGGAATAAACCGGACGGGATCGATCGCATTGCTTTGCATGAGAAACTTGAGCCCGGAAATTATCCGCTATCAGAGTGTTTTGGTGTGAAACTGACCGAGAGGAATATGGAAGGATATCGAATCTATGGTAAGTTGGATGATTCCGATGATGAATATTTGCGCTCGGAAGCAGGTAAAAATTTTTATACCCTGGTTCCGGATAGCATAATTTCAGGGAAAGCTGAAATAATGGCAAACTGGGTGAATGCGTCCGATACCCTGCCGGCCATTGTAAAAAACCGGTATGGCAAAGGGACAGCTTATTTGTTAGCCTCTTCAAAATTCTTACATCCGGCGGGAGCAGGAGGAAATGTCAGCTCTAAGAAAATTATGGGGTTTTATGAAGCTGTAGTGGACGATTTCTATGAGCAGAATAATATCCCATTACGTTTAAATCCCTGGCCCGGAGGACATGACTATGCTTTTTCTGTTACGATGAATTCCAGTGGAAAGCAAAAGCATTATAAACGGTTTTTTGAATTCATGGAAAAAAACCGTCTCACTGCTGAATTTTTTGTTGAGGGACAAGTGGATCAAAAAGTAAAAGAGGCTCTTGTCAAAAATGATATCCCCTTGCAAAGTAGCGGATATGATTTTACCAACTACCGTAACCTCAATTATACACAAGCGCTGCAGGATATGTTACGTAACGAAAACCTTTGGGGAAAGGAGTTTGAAGGATTTAGGTTTCCATTTACTATGCCTGCTTTTTGGGGATTAATGGCCCTTTCGGAAAACGATTATGCTTTTGATAGCAGTATTGGTGCTAATAACCTGGAATTTATTCATGGTAGTGTGGTTCCTCATAATGTTGTGATAGCCGATCAGGGATTCTACAAAACCACCGACATTGTCGAACTGGCTCCCGTTTATAACGATGATTATTATTATTTTAAGGATATTAGGAAACTGCGAAAGCAGTCTCCCAGGAAAATGGTTCGAAAAACGCAATTGTATCAAAAATACCTTGAGAACTATTGGAAATATGCCGTTAAACCCTACCGGGGACTTATGGTTTACCAGGGACATCCCAGGTATGTGGCTAATAATGATACAACAATCAGGGCGTTGGAAAATCTTGTTGATCGTGTGAAAGAAGATGATACCTGGATTGCCCCAACCAGTAAAATAGCCGATTTCCGCAGGAATTTGATGAAGATGAAGTTTTATACAAAACATGAAAACGAAAGGGTGAGCATGACTATCGATAGCCCGGAAGATATTAAAGTTGAAGACGTTAGTATTAAACTGGACTTTCATCCGGAAGAAATCGAAGTAAAACAAGGTGAGGGGAAAATCCATTCAGACCCATCAGGGTACTACATTGTCTTTGATGCTTTTGAAGGACAGAAAATCTTTATAACGAAAGCCACGGAGAATTAAATTTTAGGGATTGTTTTCTAAAATAAAAGAATCACATTAATAGTCCTGTAGTTATTTTCAACAACTAATCAAATGCCTCCATAGCGGATCATTTTTCCAGATGAATATTTTATTGGATATACCGCGGTTATGCAGGACGTTTAGTAATAATAGTATATCAGTCATCAACTGGTGTTTTATTCAACAGTACGCTGAGAGGTGTTTACGGGTCATGATTTTAGAAAAGCAGTATCTACCTGATTAAGAGCTTGTTTTGTTTCGATTATAAGATCTTAACCATTGTTGTAGATTTGTTGAAGACTCTCATGATCCTTAATAGTTAGATGTTTCCCTTCAAGGGAGATATATTCTGCATCTTTGAAATCTTTAAGAATACGGATGGTTGATTCTTTGGATAAACCACACAAATCCGCAATATCCTGGCGGGAAAGTTCCATATCCATGTTTTTGGACTCGTAGATTGTATTACTAAGGTAAAGAATTGCACCTGCCACCCGGCCGGGCATCTGCTTTTGGGTTAGTTCGAGAATTTTTCCGAAACTATTAATAGTTTTCTCATTCATCATTTCGATATACTTTTGAGCAAAATAGGGATTTTTATTGATCATTTCCCGGAAATGCTCCACGTCGAGAAAGCATGCAGTAGTAGGTGTGATCGCTTTTATAGTGTAATGATGACGGTTATCAACAAAAATCCCGGGGGCGGCGAAAAAATCGGTTGGTTTAAGAATTTCAAGGATGATATCCCGATGTTTCCCTTCGAGATAAAGCTTGGCTAATCCCGAGGTTAATGTTATGACATGAGTAGCTGATGATCCTTGCTTATGAATGGTTTCTCCGGCATTGTATATTACCTCATAGCGATTATTATTCAGCCGGTACATTTGTTCTTCAGTTAAAACATTAAAAAGTTCAGACCGGTGATCACAATCGAAACAATTTTTACAATAATCTGATTTTCTGAAAAATGAATCCTCCGTTTTCATATTGTCAAAATTACAAATTGAGTTATTATAATTTGTAAATATATAAAAATTGATTTACATCAATACATAAAAAGTATTTTCTCAATAAATAGCTGGTAAGACCGCAACGACTTATTAATGGTGGGCATTTGCAATCTATCTATCTTGCACTCGATTTAAGTCAAAAGAATTTAAACCAATTAAACACACAATTTACTATGAAGAATTTAAAGCGATTAACAGGCCCGATAATCATGGGAGTTATAGTAACAACGGCAATTTTAATTTCCGGTTGTACAAAAGAAGGGCCGCAAGGGCCGCCGGGAGAAGACGGTGAGGATGCGTCTAGCCAATGTGGTACATGTCATGATGTATCAACAGAAATACAAGCAAAAGAAGTACAGTGGGCATCTTCCAAGCACAAAACCGGCGGAAATTTTGAAAGAAATGCATCATATTGCGCCGGATGCCATACCTCTGAAGGTTTTATAGACGTAATAGAGAACGGCAATACGAGTATGGTAGCTTCTGAATCACCTACCAATCCGAGTCCGATAGGTTGTAAAACTTGTCACCAGATTCACCAAACGTATACGCCACAAGATTATCAATTAACAACTAGCGAGCCGGTTGACCTTATTGTGGGTGATGAGCCTGCTGATATGGGTAAAGGTAACGTTTGTGCTAACTGTCACCAGGCCCGCGATCCGGAGCCGCTACCTCAACCAGGTGGAGGTGATGTGGCAATTGAATCACCCTATTGGGGCCCGCATCATGGTACACAAACCAATATGATTGCTGCCCAGGGTGGTGTTGAGTTCGAAGGAGATTATGATTATAGTACCGGCCCACACTCTGATATGGAAGGGGGATGTGTTACTTGCCACATGTCAGATCCGTATGGTGATCAAGCAGGTGGCCACAATATGAGTATGACATATGCTTATCACGGTCACGATGCGCCATTAACTTCCGGATGTACTCAATGCCATGAGGGAGAAGATTTTGATTTCAACTATGGTAATGTCCAAACCGAAACGGAAGAACTACTGGCTGAGCTTGAAACCAAGCTAATAGAGCAAGGAATTATGGACGAAGAGGATCATGCTATACCGGGTACTTATTCAGCCACAGAAGCCGGTGCTTTGTACAACTATCTCTTTGTAATGGAAGATTCCAGTGCAGGAGTGCATAATTCAAATTATTCAGAAGCATTGCTGAAAAATTCAATTGATAAGCTGGATAGTTAAGTCACTTAATGATGGAATTAAAAGGTTTTGGTTCTTCATGAATCAAAACCTTTTATTAATACGAAAAAATCAAGAGGATGCTTTATGAAAAAACTATTTAAATTTATTATTCCGGTAGTTGCAATTGCATTTTTGATGGGGGCTTGCGAATACGAAACTATAGAGCCTGAACAAATAGACCCTGATACTAAAGTATCATTCGAAAATGATATTATCCCGGTATTCGATGCAAATTGCAATTCCAGCGGATGTCATGGAGCCGGTGAATTTGACCCGGTATTGACGCCGGAAAATGCGTATGACAATTTGTTTGCGGGGGATTACATTGATACGGTTAATCCGCAAAACAGTCCCTTGTATGAATCTATTACTTCAGGAAGCATGGAAGAATATACTGCACCGGGAGATGCTGAAATCATTTTGCTTTGGATCGAACAAGGCGCTAAGAATAATTAGGATAAAATTATAACACTATGAAAAAGCGAATACAAACAATACTGGTTTTATCGGTAATATTTCTTTTATCAGGAAATGCTTTTGCTCAGGAAGAAGAGGAACCGGATATGTCACCGGTAAGATCCCCTTTTGAAAGCGGGTTGCTTATCGATAAGCAAACAATGCAAATTCCTTATAAAAATACTTTAGAATTCCAGATCCATCACCGGTTTGGAACCCTGGGTAATGGTGTAAGTGATATGTTTGGGTTATATGCTCCTTCCAATATCCGTCTGGGGTTAAATTACAGCCTTAGTGATGATTTTATGGTTGGAATGGGAGCAACCAAAGGCAAAAAGTATACCGATTTACAGGCAAAATATAATGTGTTGAAACAAACACGCGGCGGGACAGTTCCTGTATCCGTGACGTTATATGGTAATGCTGCCATTGATGGCCGCTCAGAAGATATGCTGGGAGAAGAATTCAGTTTATATAACAGGCTGGTTTATTTTGGAGAAATCATTGTTAGTCACAAGTTTGATTATTATTTTAGTCTCCAGGCATCGGCTAGTTTTTCGCATGCCAATAAAGTCCGGGAAGGATATGAACATGATAAGGCTGCGGCATCTGTGGCCGGAAAGTACAGGGTAAGTGCCCAGTCCAGTATCATAGCCAACACTGAATTTCCTCTGCATATTGAAGGAATGCAGGAAAATGTGCCTTTGAATATCGAACCTGAACCAAATTTGGGAGTAGGCTGGGAGATATCAACAGCTACTCACGTTTTTCAGGTTTTTGTAGCAAATGGCTATGGGATAATCAACCAGGAAAATGTCATGTATAATCAAAATGATTTTTCCGATGATGGTTGGTTAATAGGATTTAATATCACTCGTTTATGGAGTTTTTAGATTGTTAAACCAAAAAAGTTAAGTTATGAAAAAGTATACCGCTATAATTGCCGTTTTTGCCGTAGCTATTATGCTTATGGCATTCGGTCAGGATGAAGAAAAAGAAGGAAATCCATGGGAAATTCCTGAGAAGTATAAGAAAATGGAAAATTTCGTAAGCATGGATAATAAGGAGTTGATGATGGTTGGAAAATCACTCTACAATAAGAATTGTAAATCATGCCACGGCTCGAATGGTGAGGGTGATGGCCCTATGGCCCGTCGTCTTGAAGCCGCTATGGATGATTTCACTTCGTGTGACTTTAAAGAATACAACGATGGAGAATTGTATTATATGTCCATTATAGGAAGGGATGAAATGCCTAACTATGAAAAGAAAATCAAGAACAAAGAGGATCGTTGGGCTTTGATCAATTACGTTAAGTCGTTGAATGAATGTGAAGAAGAATGTGAGTAAGAATAAATAATTAGCTACACAAAGAGGACGGAAAAAACCGTCCTCTTTATATAAGCTGTCATTTTATAAAAGGGATTGAGGAGAATGAAGAACTTTTTGCTGTCAATTTTTATCCTTGTTGTTTTTTTACCAGGAGGGTTGCAAGCGCAGGAAGAAGAGCGCCAGGAAATTATTGAGGAGGTGAAACCCAGGAATAACGAATGCCTGGAATGTCATGGCCAGGATGAATATACTTATTTCAATGAACAGCTTGGGAGAGATGTGAAGGCCCAAATGTGCGAGGATTATATCGTTTCAGAAGAGGAGTACTACCAAGCCAATCATTTTTCTTTTGCATGTGTCGATTGTCACTCATCGGGTTTCAAAGAATACCCTCATCCTGCTGAGGCTCGTTTTGAACAGGTTTATAGTTGTACGGATTGCCATGGGTTTTCAGAATCTGATAAAAAATATCAATTTAGCCAGATAGAAGAATCATACAAAGAAAGCGTCCATCACAAAAAACTGGAGGATGAATTTTCATGCTGGTCATGCCATGATCCCCACACTTATGCGATTACAGCCCGAGAGTCAGATAATATTAAGGATATAGTTTCTTATAACAATAGTATGTGTCTGGATTGCCACTCTGATGTTGAAAAATTTGAAATGCTCTCCGGTGAAAAAGAGAATGTGTTCAAGCATCACGAGTGGTTACCGAATCAAAACTTGCATTTCAACAATGTGCGGTGTATCGAATGTCATACGGAAGTGGACAAGGATGTCCTGGTAGCTCACAAAGTGCAGCCCAAGGAAGAAGCTGTACAGAAGTGCGTTGAATGTCATTCGGAAAATACGCTTTTGTTGAGCACACTCTATAAATATAAAGTCAAGGAGAATCGTCAGGAGAATGGATTCTATAACGGAGTGATTCTTAATGAAAGTTATGTGATTGGCGCTTCACGAAATGAATATTTGAATGTAATAAGCATCGTTTTGTTTTTTATTGCTCTGGGCGGGATTCTGGTCCATTCATTGCTCCGGTACTTTTATGTGAAAAAGTAGATTAGATTATCCTTGTTTGATATGCCCGGATTTACAAAGATGCGAGTTTGATAAGGGATTTATACTGACGGTAGTATTCACCGCTGGAAAACTTTTCACCATAAAATAATCAGGTTTCGGGTTTTAAAAAGAGAGTACCCGATATAAGCAGTATTTATCTTAGAATTTTATGGAGATATGGGTAAAAAACTGATAATCTTTCTGTTAATACTTTTTGTTTTTGTAAATCATAATATGTTATCCGCTCAAAATGATAAGTGCATGGCTTGTCATAGCAATCCGGAGTTGACAAAAAAGCGTAATGGAAAAGAGATATCCCTTTATGTTAATGAAGACCAATTCACTTTATCAAAACATGGCATATTAGGATGCGTTGACTGCCACCAGGGTTTTGATCCCCAATCTTTCCCCCATAAAAAAGGTGAAAAGATATACCAAGTAGATTGTTCTATCTGCCATGCTACCGATGATTTTAAGTCGAGTGTCCACGGTGGAAATGCTGATTGTCATCAATGTCACAGTAAACATTCTATTTCCGCTGCATCTGAAATCAAAGAAAATATTGAGCAAGTTTGTTCAAAGTGCCATCAGAGGCCTGATATACAGGAGTATCAAAAAAGTATCCACCATAAATCTAAGGATGATCAATCGGGTGCTTCTTGTATTGAGTGCCATAATAATTCCGCACACCAAATCCAACCGGTAAAGGAAAACAAGAAGGCGAAAAATAAGATGTGTTCTGATTGCCATAATATGGCTGTCGAAAAATATGAGAAAAGTCTGCATGGCACAGCATTAGAACAAGAGAAACACCTCGCGCCTAGTTGTGTAAGTTGTCACGGGAGCCATGGTATCCTGCCCTCCGATAACGAAAAGGCTAAAACCTATATCATGAACATCCCATCTTTATGCGGTGAATGTCATAAAGAGGGAACTAAAGTTTCGGAATTGCAAGAGGTTCGTAAGAAGCATGTTCTTGAAGATTATTCACAATCCATTCATGGTCATGGATTATTTGAACGAGGGCTGACCGTGACCGCGGTTTGTAATAGTTGTCATAATTCACACGAAATTTTACACTCTGAGAACCCTGAGTCCTCCATAAATAAAAATAATATCCCAAATACCTGTATGAGATGCCATGCCCAGATTGAAAGTGTTCATAAAAAGATAATCCGTGGCGAACTCTGGGAAAAGCAGCCCGATGCCATTCCCGTGTGTGTTGAATGCCACAAGCCCCATGAAGTAAGGAATGTGTTTTATAATGAAAACTTTCCCGATGAATCATGCATGTATTGCCATAAACGCGAAGATATTTATAAGATAGAAAATGGAGAAAGAATAAACCTTACTGTGGATGACTCCCATCTTGAGAATTCGGCTCACAGCGAACAAGCCTGCATCAAATGTCATACAGACGTAAGTAACGCTAAAAGCCCGGTGTGTGAAAATAGCG
>JAIPAH010000091.1 GCA_021740175.1 Bacteroidales bacterium | reverse complement strand
AAGGGCCCACAAAAAGCGCTGCCCATTCCGGCGCTTTTTGTGGGCCTTTTTCTTTGTTTACACGCCTCATAGTCTGTCATTTCGACGCCCCATGTTTTGCTTCATGATAAATTGGCCTTCACTAATTGGTTAGAAGCAAAACATGGGGAGGAGAAATCTCTTAATTCTCAGGCGAATGTTTTCTAAAATTCAGAAGCCCTGTTCCGCAGCAAAAGTGAAAATCTCTATTTTTTTCGGGAGTATCGTCAACCATTAATTCATTTTTATAGAGATTTATTTATAAGTTTTATAAATAATAGCTTTTCTTTACTCAACTGTCTATAAACCATTCGCCCATAACTCCTTCCCTAAACAACAGCCAAAACATATTTATTCATACAATAAACCCCTTACTTCATACATGAATACAGGATATTCATACAACTTTATTTGGATTTCATTTTTAGAATTTATACATTTCAACCTCTTATTATGCATGGATCCATTTGTAACCTGATTTGTAATGATTTTGCGCAACCATCCCATATTAATTTCATTCCTAATGGCAATTCCACTTGCCGTTATAATCATATTGCTTACTCCCCCATTATTTCAACAATATGAAGTCAACCTCACTGAACATGATAATCTGAAGCCAAATGCCTACGTACATTACTTCGATATAAATAACGATGGGGTAGTTGAACGAATTTCTGAGTTTGACACAAAACTTGTTGGAAGTGCAGCGTTATACATCGAAAGAGAAGGTTCTTTAATCGATCAATACAATTTTAACGGGGTTTTCTTCAAAAGAAACGATTTCAGCGTTGAGTTTGACGATTATGACAGCAATGGCATTCACGAGATTTATTTTGTAACAAGAAGAGCCGATTCGGCTTTTTTGAATATCTTTTCACTGAATGAGAACGATAAGGTAACCATTAAAAAAGAGATCTTCCTGGATAAACTTTCCAAAGCACAAAGGGATATTTATGACTTTAAAGGAGGTATCAGGCATTTCAAAGACCTGAATCAAGATGGCTATAAAGAAATTTTTTTATTCATACAGGGCTATTATTCCAAACTTCCCCGCAAAGTATTTATATATGATCATGGGAATGATCAACTAAAAAAATCCCGCAATTTTGCAGGAAAAGTGAATATTAAAGACAGTTATCATATCGATAACAAACCCCGTATTCTGGTAAAAACCAAATCAAGTGCCAATATCCCGGATACCGTTAAGGCAATAGGAAGTGACTACAAAGAACAACTGTTCATTTTGGATACATCCTTGAAAGTAGTAAAAGGACCGGTCAATTTTGGAGAATATCATAGTAAAAAAGGAGTATTTACTTTTGATGAACCCGGTTACAAAATCAAAACGCATTGTATAAAGGATGAGAAGATTAACGATACGCTATATGCAGATATCAGGGAGTATGATAAACACCTGACCCTGATGGAGAAAAACAATGTACCCCTGCCTTTCAACTACGATAATATTAATGATATTAGGTGGATTAATAAACAACCTATCCTTCGCACGCATAAAGGGGGTTATAAAATATTACCCGAAAAAAAAGTGATTAATGAAAAACATGTATATAAATCTTCCGAGCACTTTAAGACTCATATAAACATTGATGAGCACCCTGAGGATGAAATAATCCTAATCAATCAAAACAACAAAGTTATTATACTGGGAAATGACTTTAAAAAAAATACATCCTTTGACTGTCCTATCGCAAATAATGAGGAGGTCACAATAAGTAAAATTCCTGCAGCAAAGCACCAAAACAGGTTTATGATTCAAAACAAAGAAAAATCACTGATATATTCCTATGAAACAAATCCCTATTACCAATGGCAATATCCTTTCTATGCCGGGATATATTTGTTGTTAGTGGGTTTTTTGCATTTAATTGTCCGCTTTACCCGCAGCAGCCTCAACAAAAAATATCAGACAGAACACGAAATTCGACGGCTTCAGATTCTTAGTACGCGCAGTCAAACTTCACCGCATTTCACTTATAACCTGTTGAATTCTTTGAGCAGCGCTATCATCAGAGAGGACCGCACCAAAGCCCAAAAAATGATATCAAAGCTAGCTACTTTGATGCGTCGCTCGCTTGATAGCTCGGAAGCAGTAGAAAGAACCCTGGAAGAAGAACTCGATTTCATCAACATCTACCTTGGTCTCGAAACCGAGCGGTTCTCCAACCTGGATTTTGCCATAAATATAGATAAAAACGTCAATATGAATATTACAGTACCTAAGATGCTGATTCATATATTTGTAGAGAATGCCATCAAACATGGAATAAAACATTTGCAAAACAGTGAGGGATTTGTTGGCATAAACGTTACCACGGAAAATGACGGAATTCTCGTATCAGTAATGGATAATGGTATAGGAAGGAGAGCTGCTAAGAAATATTCAAAAGACTCTTCCGGTCAGGGGCTGCCCATTGTAAATAAACTAACCACCCTTTACGAGGAACTTAATAACTGTAAAATTGATTACCGGTTCTTCGATTTATATAATGACAACCAACAACCGGCCGGCACCAAAGTATTGATTCACATACCACAAAAAGCACAAAAAATATGGAACACAACTACACAGCAATCATCATCGACGACGAAAAGGGAGCCAGGGACCTTTTAAGTGACATGCTCGGGGATTACCCCGAAATTAAAGTAATAGGCAATGCCGCCAACGGCGAGGAGGGACTCTACCTCCTAAGCAAGTATCACCCCGATATTGCATTTTTAGACATCGATATGCCGGGGAAAAATGGGGTAGAAGTGTTGAGGGAGATGCATCATCTATACGATGATATCAAAGTCATCTTCACCACAGCCTACGAAGAATATGCCGTGGAAAGCATAAAATACCATCCGTTTGGGTATATGCTAAAACCTCTAAACCCGGATAAACTCCACGAAATCATTTTTCATGTTAAAAGTGATGACCAACACCATTCCCAAAAGTCACAAAAAACAGATAAATTGAACGACAAGCTCAAAGTCTGTTCAAAGGAAGAAGTGCACTTTATTAATTTTGATGATATTACCCATTTATCGGCCGAAGGTAACTATACCCGCATCAGCTTAACAAATCGTGAAAACGTGAATGTTACCGCTCAGCTAGGGAAGCTGGAAGAAAAGCTCCCTAAAAACCGATTTTTCAAAATTAACAGGAGCGAGGTGGTGAATATCAATTATATCAGAGGTTTAAGAAGAAAGCCACGCGAACTCCTGTTACAAGTTGACCATACCAATTTAACATTTAAAGTGGCGGCAAACCGGATAAAAGAGTTACACAATTTTATGGAGGGGGAGGTGAAATGATACGTGTTTTTTATTGCGCATTCCCATAATACTCCCTGACTCATTATTTATAATCCCTGATTAAGGGGATACATAACGGGGAATACGCTGTAAACCTAAGGATATAATTTAATAAATTAAAATTCTTTTCAAGAGAGTGATCCAAAGATTCATTATTACCGGAATATCCTACCTGTCATATAGAAGCGGCGTAACATATTTGAAAATAACTGATTATCTCCAAAATATGGAATAATCGGGTTTAGACTAATTAAACGAAGTACATATTTACTCTTTTTTACTTTACCTAATTAAAAAAGGCTGCCCCCGAAGGGACAGCCTTTCAATTAACTTGTTTATTACCGGCTTATTACAAGTTTTCTTACAAACTCGTTTTCAGCCGATATTACTTTGATATAGTACATTCCGTTAGGTCTTGGTGAGAAATCAAAGTTGCGTTCATATTGACCATTTTCGATTTCCTGATCGTCTTTTTTGACTATAAGGTTACCCACTGCATCATAGATTCTCAGGCTAAAGTTGGAATGTAATCCCTGAATATACACTTTAAACTTACCTTTTGAAGGATTGGGAATAATGACGAGCTGAGCCTCGCCGGAAATTTCCTCTTCTCCTGTCGGAACGGTAAATACAATAGCTTTTGAGGCCGTCTCCGTACAATTATTTCCGTTGGTGACTGTCACAGTATATTCTTGCGTAGTAGCTTCCTCAGAAGTGACATCTATGGTTGAAGTTGTCTGTCCACCGGGTTGCCATTCATAATTCACGAAATAATTCGTTGCGGCACTCAGTTGAACCGTGTCGCCAACCGGTACTTCATCGGCAGGTTCAGCATTTACGGATACTTCAAGTTGCTCCGGATTTTCAAGAATGACGGGGTTTTCCGGGTACGAAGTAATACACTCATTAGCATCTTTGATCTTCAACGAATATTCACCGGCAGCTAAGTCGCTGAAAACCGATTCCGGCGAATAATTATCACCTCCGTCAATTGAGTATTGTAAAGAACCAACACCTCCCTGGGCATTGATTTCTATAATACCATCCGCTTCATCGTTACATGAAATTTCCGTCACATTGACATTTCCAAATACCAGTTCATCCGGCTCATTTATAGTTACCGGGTTCTCCTGCCATGGGGTCATACATTCATTATCGTCTTTCACTTTCACTGTGTAATCGCCTTCCGATAAACCGGTAAATTCTTCACTTTCCTGCCAGTTTGATCCGTCATCAATCGAATATAAGACAGAACCCGTACCGCCTTCGGCATAGACTGTAATCGAGCCATTCTGCTGTCCATAACAGGTAATATTCTCTTTACCAACACCTGTAATAGCGAGTTCTTCGGGTTCTTCAATTACAATCGGGTTCATCTCATAAGGCAGTTGACAATCATTGGCATCTTTAATCAGCAAATGATAAGACCCGGCACCAAGGCCTTCGAAAGTGCCGTTATCCTGCCAGCTATCTCCGTTATTGATACTGTACATAATATCGCCTGTTCCGCCTTCTGCGCTGGCGATAATCGAACCCTGTTCAGAACCATAGCAATCAATACCGGTTACGTCTACATTGGTGTAGCTCATCGCTTCGGGCTGGGTAATCTCTACAGGATTACCGTCATATGATGTCAGGCAGGCATTATCATCTCTTACACTTATCTCATATATTCCGGGAGCAAGGCCTTCAAATACGCCGCTGGATTGCCACCCGCCAGTGCCTATACTGTATTCCAGTTGTCCTGTACCACCATTGGCTTCAATTTCAATCGAGCCGTTCTGGGCTCCATTACAGCTAACGTTATTGACATTCACTTCCTGGATAGTGATAGCAGATGGCTCATCAACCGTAACGGGATTTTGGGGATAATCCAGCAGGCAGTCGTTGGCATCCTTGACCTGTATATTATATTCCCCGGCATAAAGGTCATAGAAAAATCCATCGCTTTCCTGCCAGGATTCTCCATTATCGATGGAATAATACAAATTACCTGTCCCACCTGTGCCTTCAATATCGATCATTCCATTACCGGCTCCATTACAAGTAGCATCAGTAATTTCAATATTGGTTATTTCCACCGGCTCAGGTTCGGGGACAATAACTTGATTTTCCCCATAATAGGTAACGCATTCATGTTCATCTTTCACAAGCACAGTGTATGGCTCTGGTGATAATCCAGTAAACTCACCAGAATCTTGCCAGTTGGCACCGTCGTCTATGGAGTATTGAATATCGCCCGTTCCTCCACTTGCTGAGATTGTAATACTTCCATCCGACAGACCGTTGCAACTAACCTGTTCGGTTTGAACTTGGTCAATAACCAGTTCAGGAGGCTGAGTAACTGCAGCAGGATTATCCGACCAGGTTGTGATACATTCGTGTGAATCTTTTACCTGGATAGAGTAATCTCCTGCCTGAAGACCATCTACAATCAATTCTTCATTCCAGTTCGTGCCGCCGTCAATGGATACATCAATGTCGCCGGTTCCTCCTTCGGTAATGACTTCAATACTACCATCGGAGCCGCCGTAGCACGTAACTGGATTTGTTGTAACTTCCAGAATATTCAATTCTTCCGGCTCTTCAATAATCACCGGATTATTCTCATATTCCATTACCGTTTCGAGTTCATTCTTAATCTGAACGCAATATTCGCCTGCGGTCAGGTTTTCAAATACCGGTTCTTCCTGCTGCCAGGTTTCCCCACAATCTATGGAGTAATAAATGGTGTTCGTACCGGTGACGGCATCGACCTCAATCTGACCGGTGGCATCGCCATAGCAGCCTTCCACATCTGTCACTGATACGTTTTCTATAATCAATTGAGGTGGCTCTTCCAGGGTGATTGGGTTGTCCGAATAAATCTCAAGGCAATCATTCGCATCTTTGACTTTAATATTATAATCACCGGGAGTCAGGTTTTCAAATACATTCGACTCCTGCCAGTTAGATCCACCGTCAATGGAGTATTGTTTCTGACCTGTGCCGCCAGAAGCATTAATAGTGATGACTCCATCATCCGCCTGCCACATGGAAATTTCCTGGACATCCACATTATCGATGAGCAATTCGGCCGGCTGATTGATTGTAGCCGGATTTTCACTCCAATCCACTTCACATTCGTTGGCATCTTTGACGGTGACAGGATAATCATTTGCTGCCAGTCCCGAAAATGTGGGACTATCCTGGTAATCATTTCCAATGGAATATTGTAATGCCCCGGTACCACCACTGGCAGTGATTTCTATTTCGCCGTTCTCGTCTCCGTAGCAGCCTGTTACATCGGTAATAGCCACATCAACGAGAATTTCATCAGGCTGACCGACGATCACGGGGTTCTCTTCATATTCAGCAATACATTCGTTTTCATCCTTGATAGCTAAATTATACTCTCCCCCGGTTAATTCAGTGAAGTTAGCGTCATCGGACCAGGTATCCCCTCCGTCAATGGAGTATTGCAATGCACCTGTTCCTCCGCTTCCTGTCCAGGATATGGCTCCATTAGCATCGCCATAACACCCGGTAATATCCGTTACGGAGAGATCGCTGAATGTAATGGCCGGAGGGCCGTCAATAGCTACCGGATTATCGTTGTAGGTTATGATGCATTCGTTTTCATCTTTGACCTGTACCTGGTAATCGCCGATAGCCAGCCCGGAGAATGAGCTTTCGCTCTGCCAGTTCTCTCCATTATCTACGGAATAGCTCAGCGAGCCGGTACCGCCTTCGGCCGTTACTTCTATCGTGCCGTTGTCACTGTTAAAACAGCCTGTGACATCACTCGAGGTTACCTCGTTTACTACGATTTCATCCGGCTGGGTTATCTCGATTGGATTATTGGAGTATGTTACCATACAATCGTTCTCATCCTTGACTTTTACCTGATAAGTTCCGGCTTCGAGGCTGGTAAACTGCCCATCGTTTTGGTTCCAGGAACCTCCATCATCCACACTGTAAGATAGCGTTCCGGTGCCGCCGGTGGCGTCGATGAGGATTTGGCCGGTGGATGCACCGTAACAGTCAATCTCCGGGGAATAATCCAGATTGCTTATAACCAATTCAGAAGGATTGCTGATATTAACGGGATTGCCAGTATAAGACACAATATTCGATTCAGCATCTTTAACTTTTACTAAATACTCCCCTTCAGTAAGATTATCAAAAGTATTGTTTTCATGCCATGAGTCCCCTCCGTCAATTGAATAATTGAGAGACCCTGATCCTCCTGAAGCCGTAATTACAATATAACCATCCTCATTATTATAGCAAGTGATATCATTAGCTTCAACATCTGTTATTACCGGATCATTCTGGATTAGCTCAACACTTATTTCATCCTCATTATTTGAGGGCTCACCATCTGAATCAATAGAAGAATTCATTGTAATTGTATAATCTCCTTCCGGCAAGCCATCGGTGTTCCATGTATCGCTTACTGAAGCTTCATCGCCAGAACTTATAACTTCACTACCGTTAAAGCTTGTGGTATAACTATTTGGACCACTTATGTTGAAAGTATAAGAAACCGTTTCTGTATAATCCCCTTGATTACTGATTTGGCCTTGAGTGTTAATCTCATTACCAATATCTATTACATCATTGTGAGAGGGATTTGTGATTGTGGAAGCTACATCATGAGAATTGTCTTCGATTGTAATTTCTACAAATTTATACACCCATTGATGGTCACCATCTTCATCAAATTTTGAGCCAATCCATACTTTATAAGTTCCGGTCTGGGCATTATTGGGTACATTTATTAAATAAGTTGCAATATTGTCATTCTGATCTTCAAATTCCAACCATTCATAAACCGTTTCAGCATCAGAGGCACTGGCTCCTTCGCCACTTATTATTGTTTTATTAGGAAAACTTGATAAAACATTATAACCAATATCAAATTCATCACTATTGTCATTTAATGTGAATGTTAATTGTTGTGATTCACCTTTATTAATCAATATATTTGATGGAGATAGTGATACATTGCCTTGCCCACCATTATTGTTTTGGGTATTCTCCCCAACATAAATAGTTCCCCATTCAGAACTGCCATCAACAGAGCGCGGATAGAAAGCAATATTATCGCCACTAATACCTTCTAAAATATAAAATTCGTACCCTGAATAATCCATATTCCCATTTATTTTTAAATACATCACATTGCTATTTCCCCCAATTAATTCAAATGTTTGTCCTAAAATATTTTCTGGTTGATTTTGCATTAAAAGTTCATCATCAAGTGTATACTCATCACTATCAATATTTTCCCCAACATAAATTTGAGCGCTTTCAATATTGTCGGAATAGTCGTTATCTTGGTTCAACACTACTTCAACTTTAAGTTCATAATTACCCACTTGATCTGTAGTATTTAATGAAACATCATTGATATATGTATTATCATCCGGGTTAAGTTCATCTATACTCTCCTCATGTGAATCACACATGTCACCATTAGGTTTATACAATTCAAACTTCACTGGAATATCATTTTCAACCTCTGTTCCTTCATTATCGATTTTTACTTGCTCTACATCCACATCTGATCCGGGACCCGTAGAACCTTCCACATCTAAGTAGGTTATGGCTAGATCATGTCCAGAGCTTGGATCGAAAGCCGTCAATGAAACGGTTGCTGTCTCTGAATCGCTGGTTGCTGTTATTTGATGTTCGCCTGGCACGGTAGGCGTGTAATCAACAGATGCTTCACCATCTCCACCAAGGTTTGTGTTATTATTACTAAAGAACCCACTATTATTACTTGATAAACCAACATCCGCATTATCAGGACCTGAAATGTTTACATCAACGCTTTGATTAATTTCTGTACTATTACTGGATAAAGAAAGAGCCAGAGATTGATTTGATACATCTACTGATATCTGATCTGATGCTGTATTGCTTGCATTATCATAAGCTATCGCCTCAATATCATGGTTTCCATCAGAAGTATTTTCAGTATCCCATTCTGCGCTGAAAGGTTCCTCTGTATCTGTTTGTAACAGTTCATCATCAACTTTAAATTCAACTTTATCAATCCCGCTCTCATCATCACTAGCTGATGCCTCGATGCTAATTGCCCCTGAAACCGTTGAGTTCTCTGAAGGATTTGTAATTTGGACAGTGGGATTTTGCGTGTCATTTTCAACTTCAATGGTAGCTGCTATTTCATGAATAGGATAAAACAATCCTGACCATCCCTGCTTATATAGCCATATTTGAATTTCTTCTGAAGCTGTACTTGGAAGAACTTCAAAGCTAAATGTATAAGACTCACCAGCGTTTAATTCTATTGTTGGTGAACCAATGTTAGGTGAAAGTGGCGTAAAATCATCTTCCCATTCCCACGGGGGTGCCGTAAAGCCATCATCATCCCATATACCTACATAATATGTTTTCTCCTCAGAAGCCAATACTTCAACATCAATATTACCCCATTCATTTAAAACCAGATCCGAATTTACACTTTCTATACCTCCCTCATTTATTTGAATATTCATTACTGCATAATCAATGGAGCTATAAGGGTCAGGTAATGTTGTTGGTAAATAATACCAAGTATCATCATTTCCTTCCCATCCAAAGTTTAAATGATAAGTTGTAGAATTGTCATCATATAATCTATAACCATCACAAACTATAGAATGTACATTTAGGTCGCCATTAGAATCAACACCTTCAATACGAAGTTGTGAGGGCATACTGTTTTTCAAATTTTCTGATAAATTAGAACAAAAATCATTATTATTATACTCTATTTTCTCAGCTGAAGCAAATCCAAATTTATTAGTTAATGCGTCAGCTACATCTTTAGTATAAGCACCGGAAGTTACACTAGAATAACCCATTTCAATAGACACTCCGCAAGCATATAGCAGATCAGCAATATCTTGGTTGCTTAATGGAAATGACATATTAGAAATATTTGCTGTACTTGCATTAATATTTATTACTCTTTGACCATTTCCATCATCTGGATCATATTCAGATGTATAATCATCAGAAGAATCGAAATCAACAGTTAGTTCTTCATTATTCATTTCGTACCAATAATTTACTATTTGTCCCATAGCAGTGGCAACACATCCTGTAACACATTGATTATATGTGATTGGATCTTGAGGACATGAATTGTTATAATAGTCGTAGTATCCTCCTTGTCCCCATTGCGTCTCCACCCATCCTCCATAAGCAGTTGTGCCTTGTGGCGGCCACTGCTGAAAGTCATTTCTAAGTCCTTTAGATCTTTTATGTTCTTTCCATCTGTTTTTATTTAAATTACGTCTACTTTGGGAATATACATTATCAGTGAGCGCCTTCTCTCTTAATTTGATGTCTTTAATAATCATATTAAGAAGAATGTTTCTTTTACTTCTCACTGAATCAAAATTTGAACTGTAAGAATGGGCTAAAATAGGTGTGAGCTTTTTATTATTTGTGAATACAAAGTAGCCCTTAGGAGATAATTCTGCTAAGTAAAAAGATACATCTTTTCCTTTAGCATTCGTCTCAGTGTACAAAGTAACTTTTTTTAGTGAATGTGAATTTTTTATCACATTTTTTGTAATTGTTTGGATTTCATCTTTAGTAACTGTTTGACCAAAACTGCTTATATTAATACTAAAAATTAATATAAGTAGTAATTTTGTAGTTATACTTGTTTTTTTCATAATTCTAAAGTTTTATTGTTTTTTAAGTATTTACTTCCCCATCTTCATCATCCAAACAGCCCATTATACGACACGTTTGGAGTAAAAGCATATTGTTTTACCGTCGTCACTCATTACCGGGTGATCATCGACGGAACCATTGGTAGTCAATTGACGGGGATTGGTATAATAGCCCCCTTTATTTAAACCACTGGCTAAGCCCCTGTTACTGGTGAAGATTATTGATTTGCCATCCGGTGTAAACGTCGGGTGGATATCTTTCCTTTCTGCGTCCCGGGTAAGCTGTGTTAACTGAGAACAACTATTCATTAACCAAAATAAGATTAAGCCATAAGTTCTCAAATCGCTTTTTAATAGTATTTGAATCAAAATCTTAAATCGTTTTATTGATGGAAAAGTTCCAAAAGCTCGCTTAAAATAAGAAGTATCTGGTGGCATTTTGTTGGTTTCTCTTTAAAAATGTACCCCAAACATAACCCCTAAAATAGCATTTTCCAACTCATTTTCATTATTTTATATGAGTGCCCCAAATACTTGTATGAATTGAGCCTCTCATTGTATGAATGAAATTTTTACGGGCTGCTAAAATGGGTTTTATCTCTTTTTGGCTTGTAATATTTTGACTTTTTACCGGAATAAAAATAAGATTCTAGTTTAGTTATATCGCTAACCATTTGGATTACAAGAGATATCGGTTTATATCGGGATCAAGCATTTAGATATTAAAGCTACATGAAGATTCAGTTATTTTATGGAGCGACCTAAACCCTCTTTTTTTTTTGGCGTATCATGGTTTAGCAGATTGGGGTTATCCGATATTTCCTTTCTTTTTAAGCCGGCTTTGGTTCTTAATTTGGTTATGATTGAAACCAAACATTACCTGATAAGAAGAATTAGAAAATTCAGGAAATGAATAAAACTTACGGCTACAAATCCAGAATTTGTTTTTTCGATTGGGGGGGGGCATTTAAGTAATTCTACTGATTCTGCAATATTTAGATGAGTTTCCTTATTGTTGCATAGTTACCTTTCCCTCAGGTATCCACCATCAAACCTCTATTCCCGCCACATTTCCTTATTCTTCACCTCGCTGTTTTCAATTTCAAGACGATAATGGAATCCTTTTGAGGTACTGTGAGGTTTTTGTTCTTTGCCGGGGTGTTTTGATGTTTCTTTTCCGGGTTTGCCTAAAAAGATTTGATCATAATGTCGAATAATAGAATCATATTGTGGATGGTTTGAATTGATTTTTATCTTTAAATGGCGCTTGCTTTGGAATTTGACGCGTTTTTTATAAACCCCATCTTCCCAATACGAGGTATCATTTTTTGAAAAGCTCTCCTCGTGTTTCAGAGTATCAACACCTTGGTTGGCCTCTTTCTTCTGAGCTGAAGCTTGTGCTATAAAAACCAGGCTTATCAGCACTATTCCTGTGAAACGATGAATACACATAGTCATTACTTTTTGAGTTCTTAAAAAATCTTTCCTGTTTAAAGTAAATATGTGCCGATAACCAATCCTTTTTTGATGTTTACTGGTGATAAAACCATAATTAATGATTTTTTATTGCCTGATTTTATGTATTTTGTATGTGTACCCAGGCTTGTTGTATGAATGAAGCTTTTTGTTGTATGAGTGGCAAATTCTGAGAAGTCTCTTAGATGAAAAATTAAGTAAAAAAGTAAGATGACACTATATTACCTTTCTTTCTGTCAATACACTCCTTTCCCGCCCAGCACTTTTGTTCAAAAATGAACACTCTGATTACAAACACGGACAATCGAATAGCCAATACGGGTTTCAAAAACAAACTCAAAACCCTGAACAACTGATTCTTCCACAAGTCGGCATAGTTCATGTTTTCTATCAGGAAAATTCAAAATCAAAGAATCATGAAACTTTAACTACAACCCAACGAACAAGTTATCAAAGCCAGCGATTCGAATCAATTGCTGGAGGAGAATCTGATTAACGGAAAGCTGGTGCTGACAAACCAAAAGCGGTTATATTTTAAGTCTCAGAGAGAGGTTAACGACAAATTTGATA